>DAOWIM010000051.1 GCA_030640905.1 bacterium | reverse complement strand
GCAATATTACCATCGGTTCGTTCATTGTTGAAATTTTTGAGAAGCCTGACTGTGATGTTTGCGTCCGTCTGTCCGTTGATGGCGGTGAGTGTACACCGGTTGGGTTGCAGAAAAGTGTTGACTTCAATATCGAGACTAACCGACCGATTGGTGGTTTCGACGTGCTGATATCGTACGACGCATCGGTGTTGACTTTCCTGACGACCAACATTACCGGTAGCAGCATCGACGGCTGGGAATACTTCACCTATCGTCTCAACTCTGCCTCTTGCGGGTCGAGCTGTCCGTCCGGGCTGGTTCGGTTTATCAGTATCGCCGATGTGAACAACGGCGATCACCACCCGCCAGTGGAGACACTGACGCCGGAAGGTTTGTTTATCACTGTGAAGTTCATGGTGGCCAACGATCAGAATCTGAGCGACCAGTTTGTGCCGATCAGTTTTGTATGGTATGACTGCGGAGACAACTCGTTCTCTGATCCGACTGGTCACAATCTTTATGTCGATCTGCGTGTGTTCAACTCCGATGGTACACTGATTTGGGATGAGGAAGATGATATCAACTATCCGGACGAAGACCGAGGACTTGGTCAAGGTCGCTGGGGTGTTCTCGATAGCTGCGTCACTGGCGGGGAAAAAGACGGCCCGATGCGATGTATTGAATTCATAAACGGTGGCATTTGCATTATTCATGCTGACTCGATTGATGCTCGCGGCGATGTCAACCTGAACGAGATTTCGTATGAGATCGCCGACGTGGTTGTTTTCAACAATTACTTCATATACGGTCTGTCAGCCTTCAAGATCAATGTGGCCGGTCAGATTGCGGCTACCGATGTTAATGCCGATGGTCTGACCCTCAGTGTAGCTGACCTTGTTTACCTAATACGCGTCGTTATTGGTGATGCCGACCCGATCCCGAAACTGGTTCCATTCTCATCACCACTGGTGGTCAGTACAGAGCGGAACACGACCTCCTATACGATATCTACCGAAGCTAACTCCACCGTCGGTGCGGTGCATTTCGTCTATCGTCTGGAAGGTGACCTCTCGATTGGCGATCCGACTCTGACGACCGATGCTGGTGACATGGACCTTGCCTGGCATCTGGAGGGAGACGAACTGCGGATGCTGGTGTTCGATCTTGGCTATGGACGGATTGAGACCGGTCCTCAGACACTAATTGAGATTCCCTATAGTGGCGATGGCCACATGACTTTGATCAAGTCGGATGCTGCTGACTACGATGGGCGACCATACCGAAGTGTTGGCAAAGACCTTACGCTCCCGACTGTCTTTGAGTTGAACCAGAACTATCCGAACCCGTTCAACCCGGCGACCGTAATCAGTTTCGCCTTGCCGCATCAATCTGAATGGACGTTACGGATATTCAATATTACCGGTGCGCTGGTGCGAGAGTTTGGTGGCGTCGACGAAACTGGTTCGGTTGCGGTGGAATGGGATGGACGAACAGAGTCCGGGCAGGAAACTGCTTCCGGTGTGTATTTCTATCGTCTTGACGCCGCTGAGTTCAATGCGACGAGGAAGATGATCTTGCTCAAATAAGAAAAGCCCCCTTCTCTTAATACCCTTTTCAAAAGAGCGCTCGGCTGCAAAGCCGGGCGCTCTTACTATTTGTGGTAGTCGCTGCCGTGCAGAATAGAAAAACCGCGGTACAGTTGCTCGGCAAGAACAATTCTCACCAGTTGGTGCGAAAATGTCAGGGGCGAAAGCGAGACCACACGGTCAGCATCGGCAAGCAGGGACGCATCGAGACCGTATGGTCCACCGATCAGGAAGTTCAAGGTTGAGCCACCCTGACTCTGTAATTGTTGGAGAAACTCCGCAAAAGATTCGGAGTCAAACCGCTGGCCGCTGTCATTCAGTGCTATGATGACGCCCTTGCCGCTCTCTTTTTTCAGAAGGGCAGATTCGGTTTTCTTGATCTCACCGGGGGAGAGCGAGGCCGACAACTTTGGGGAGGGAAGGAGCACCCACTCGATTCGAGCCCAACGGGATATTAGTTTTGAAAAATGCGAGCAGGCCTGACTGATCCACGGGTCTTTGTCCTTGCCAATTGCGATAACTCGGATTCTAACCAAGAGAACTGACCTTGATGATAAGTTTCCGCGTCCTTGGACCATCGAACTCGCAGAAAAAGACTGACTGCCAGGTGCCAAGGATGAGGTTGCCGTTTTCAATCAGGATGTGCTCGGAGGAACCGACCAGAGAAGTTTTGAGGTGAGCATCGGAGTTACCTTCGGCGTGATGGTAACCATCTTGTTGAGGAATCTCCCTGCTCAGTTTGTCCAGGATGTCCCGACGAACATCGGGGTCGGCATTTTCGTTGATCGTAACCGCGGCGGTAGTATGGGGGACAAAGCAGATCGCAATTCCGTCGGTAACGCCGGCTTCGGATACCGCCTCCTGAACTATCGACATAACGTCGATCATCTCCTGGCGAGCATTGGTCCGAATGTCATAAGTCTTTCTCATGTGAACAAGGCCTCGGCGAACTTGTCGGCGTCAAACGGCTG
>DAOWIM010000290.1 GCA_030640905.1 bacterium | reverse complement strand
CATCTCGGCCATATTCATGCCATGAGTCGAGTCAAAACCAATATAGGTCCACGGCCGAGTGTTTACTTCGATCAACTTGAAAGTATCATCGCGCTCATCCAGCTTGAACTCGGCTGAGAATATCCCTCGATACTTGATCTCAGGCAGCAGCTTTTCAAGCGATTTGACGGCTGAAGCAACATTCTTGGTCGGCACTGTAGTGAAGTACGAACTATCGCCAAAATCCAGTGGATACATGCGAATACGCTGGCGAGCGAACAAGGCGCGAATCTCACCGTGTCGATCAAAGAACCCATCGATGAAATAATGCCGATCCGCTGGCCCTGGAACGTATTCCTGCAACATGATTTCAATACCAGCCCGCTGACATTGAGCATACCGCCGAACCGCATCTGCATTCGAATCTATCTTGAAGGCTTTCACGCCGAAATGGCGGACAAAAAGTGGCGAATTGCGTGGCTTGAGAAAGTAGTCGGGGCACTGATCCTCACCAATGGCCACAAGGTCTGACTCATTTTCCAGCAGGAATGTCCTGGGTCTGGGGATATCGAGCCGATTGAGAACATCCTCAAGTTTCCCTTTGTCAAGGAAGAGCTCCAGTGTCTCACGGTCCGGCTGACTGAATGGAAACCGCGACCGAACAGTATTGTCAAGCGCAGCAACTGCCGAAACCCATACATCGCTGCACGGCATAAGGACAGCCCGATCCAACGGCAGTCGTTCCAGGTACCCGGGCAAATCTTCAGGCCGCGTAACAACACCGATACTGCTATCGGGAGCGCGGTGCCACCGGGAACAGCGCCCATAACTATCCTGAGGAGTGATACAGAGAGCGTCGATACCCGCCGCCCCAAGGCTCCGCATGGTGCCAAGAGCGGTGATATAGCTTCCAAGAATCAGAACCGGTATTTTATGAAGTGTATCAGCCATGCTGTGACCGTCTTCGTTCTCCTATACGACAAATTGAAAATCAATGCAACTCCTTTTGTCCGGATGGAATCGATTTTGAGCCTTCGTCGGTGGACAATACTCCGTTTAATGTTAGCCAATATGGTCTATTGGGGTGATATCGGCAGATTTGAAGAATTTGACTATCAAAAATAATTCGCAAGTCGCCAGAAGAAACCCGGTGCGCTCCGGGACTAAAAGTTGTTGACAATATACAGCCAGAGCTTAGCTTTTGATGTGTGTTTGTCATTTCCTAAAGAACAACAAGTTTATAGTAATCCTTAATGATTATTATCAAAGCGATATTACTTCGGCTCATATATTTTACCGGCGCGTGGAAGCTCCTTCGCCGTCGCAACCGTCATAGACTGATCATTCTTATGTATCATGGCGTAACCGATCTTGACATACCGGTGTGGACTCAGGTGCGCCTTTCGGACTTCGCAAGACAGATGGAGTATGTGGCTCGCGAGTATCGTTCAACCAGTCTGGAAGAGGCTATCAAGGCCCTGAAGTCAAAAGGCGAAACATCTGACAGACATGTTGTCATAACCTTCGACGATGGGTTCAGGAACAATCTACAGCATGCATACCCGGTACTCCGGCGTCTTGGTATTCCCGCTACAATCTTTCTGACAACGTCCCTCATTGACAGTGTTCGATTCAAAGGCATGCTCTGGACTGACTACGTCACGGCTCTCTTGCTCAACAGCAAAGTGAATACTCTCGACGCCAACTCGCTCGGACTTGGTTCGTTGGATTTGAATAACAATGACCAACGCATGGCGACCAGAGCAATTGTCTGCCAACACTTGAAAAAGCTCAAAGCTGACGAAAAAAATCGCGCAATTAACAACTTGGAGCAACAGCTTGGTCCGGTAGATATGGAATCCACCTGTGAAGCGTTAGCTGGTCTCTCCTGGGATGAGGTGGCACTACTTGACAAGGAAGACTTAGTCTCTTTTGGCGCTCATACAGTCAACCATGAAATCCTGACCTGTCTGCCGATGGATGTGATGAAGCAGGAAATCATTGACAGCAAGCACGTCATAGAACAACATTCGAGCAAACCAGTAACAGCCTTCGCTTATCCAAACGGTACTCGTGACGATTTTGACGAGCATACAAAGGCTGTTGCTGCATCGGAGTTTGGTTGTGCCTTGACTACTCTGGAGGGATTAAACGAAATTGGCACCGATCTGTATGAACTTAAGAGAGTTGCTATTGGCAGAAATATGAAACTGTGGGAATTCAAGCTTTCACTAGCCGGATTCAGCGAGATAATCGACAAAATCAAGAATTTCCTGCAATCGTAACTGCATAATATGTCGATGTAAAGCATGAATATGAAAACACCGTTCACCATTGAGGAACTCAATCACTATCTGGATG
>DAOWIM010000160.1 GCA_030640905.1 bacterium | reverse complement strand
GGTAGTCGAAGCGGGACTCAGCCCTCTCCAAAGTCGTGACCCGGAACTTGCGCATCTTGCCAAACGAATCAACCCGGTTGTTCTTGCGGTCATTTATCAAAACAGTAACTTCGTAGTCCGCCTCAAGCGCCCCTCCTTCTCTTCGGAACAACAGCATCCGATTGAAAACCTGGTAATACACTTCAAGGCGTATCTTGCCGCTGTCGTCGGATCTGAAGAATGCATAATCAAGCGGCAGCTCCGGCCCCCCGGAGAACACCTCTTTACCCGACTTATCTGCAGCCGAAACCGACGGTATTGCAACCGCCAGGGCAACCAACAGTATCGGGAACAATCTATATATCGAGAGTCTCATCATCATTTCAAATCAGACCACATCTTTATGGCCCTATAGAATAAACGTATCAGGTGGGAATCTGGCAATATCTAAATCTGTCCTGTTGCAAACAGCGCAGAGCAGATTTGTTACTCGTAATGCAGCGCTTCGATTGGATCGAGGTAGGCTGCCTTGATGGCGGGATAGATGCCGGAGATCAGTCCAACCGACACCGCCACAACGAATCCAATTATCATCCAGAAATATGACACCGTCACGGGGAAACCGAGCAGGGCGTTGATAATCAGTCCCCCGGCAATACCGAAAACCACCCCGATAAGACCTCCCGTCCCCGAAAGCGTCATCGCTTCGGTCAGGAACTGAATGATTATGTTCGATCTTTTGGCCCCGATCGCTTTACGAATTCCAATTTCACGAGTTCGTTCGGTTACCGAAACCAGCATGATATTCATCACGCCGATACCACCTACCATCAGTCCTACCGATGTTATCACCAATGCCGCCATATAGAGATATTTGGTAATGTTGGCAATGAACTCCTTGAATTGCTCCTGAGTGGAAAGCGCAAAATTGTCCTTCTTGTTAAACGGCACCTGCCTGTGAATTCTGAGCGCTGCTATGATTTCGTCCTTGGCGGCTTCTATCTCTTCATAACTCACCGCCCGAACCATCAGAAAAAGAGCCTCTTCCCAGGGATGCAGTCTCAGAAATGTCGATAGCGGAATCGCAATCAGCTTGTTGATATCGCTGTCTCCGAAATTTGATTCGACACTCTCAAGAACACCAATGACCTGGAATTTCCGGCTATTGACGCGGATCTCACGACCAACCACCTTTTCCTCCGGAAACAGCACATCAGCCACATCGCTACCCAGCACACACACCATTCGACGGTGTCGTTCATCGAGATCATTGATGAAGCGCCCCACACTGACATCCTTGTTGTTAACTTTGGTGAAATCCGGCCATGTCCCCATTAGCTGGGGTCGACTGAACTTGCGGTTTCTATATTTGGCCTCGTTCCCCCCCCGTTGAAAGTAATAGTTCTGTGGCGAAACACCATCAACCAGTGAACAGTTTTCCAGAATAGCCTCCGCCTCACCGATTCTGATGGGCGGACGGTTACGTTCTTCGTCGGTCAATTGGTCACGATCCACTTCCGGTTCAAACTTGGTAACCATGATGATGTTGGAACCGATCTGATCAATCTCTTGATTAAACGCGCCGTCGAGACCATCGACAATCGACGCAATGGCGATTACCGAAGACACCCCGACCATCACACCCAGGATCGTAAGACCTGCCCGGAGTTTGTTGGCTTTCAACGATGAGAGAGCCATCAGGACCGCTTCTCTGATTTCTACAGTCGTCAGTATCATATCCTACTCGTAGCTTAGCGCCTTAATTGGATCGAGCTTCGCCGCACGCATGGCCGGATAAATTCCAAATATCAACCCAATCCCGGTTGAGATACTCAGTCCGGCGACGATCGCAAGCATCGAAGGTTCCATCTCCATGTCCATCATCCCGACCAGCGCCTGGGCGATCAGGAAGCCGGCTACAATGCCGATGATTCCCCCTGACAATGTAAGGATGAGCGATTCAAACAGAAATTGCAGGAGTAGGTGTTGCTTCCGGGCGCCAATCGATCTGCGAATGCCTATTTCCCTGGTGCGCTCGGTGACCGACACCATCATGATGTTCATCACCACAATGCC
>DAOWIM010000123.1 GCA_030640905.1 bacterium | reverse complement strand
GTACCGACCAAACTCGCCCTACTCAGCATCAAAAGCATCAAGTGACCTTCTGGTCCGAGCCTACCATAAAACGTACGGCCTCGACGTGGTAACGACATATTGCTCCAACAATTATGGGCTGTATCAATTCCCCGAGAAACTGATTCCGCTGATAATAAACAACGCTCGCACCGGCAAGCCGTTACCTGTTTATGGTGACGGAAAGCAGATCCGTGACTGGCTGTATGTGATTGATCATTGTGAAGCAATCGATCTGGTCTTCCACAAGGGCGTTGCCGGTGAAACATATTGTATCGGTGGCCACAACGAGATGGAGAACATCCAGATTGTCCGGCTAATTTGTAAGCTTCTGACCGAAAGATTGGGCTGCCAACCTCTCGATCGATTGATTCAGTTTGTCACCGATCGCCCCGGCCATGATAGACGGTATGCTATCGACGCCTCGCATATTAAAAACCAACTCGGCTGGGAGCCACGATTCACATTTGAAACCGGCATACAGATGACGCTCGACTGGTATCTTGAGAATCAGGCCTGGCTTGAAAATTGTGTCAGCGGCGAGTATCGCAAATATTACGAAACTACATACAGTAACCGATGAGTAACGCTATGGCAGATACGATCAGCAAAGGAATCATACTGGCGGGCGGGAGTGGCGCGCGCCTTTATCCGACAACCGAGGTGGTCTGCAAACAACTGTTGCCGATTTACGACAAACCGATGATATATTTTCCGCTCTCTACGCTGATGATGTTTGGCATTACCGAAGTGCTGATAATATCAACGCCGGAAGACACCCCTCGATTTGAATCATTGCTCGGTGATGGTTCCCGGCTGGGCATGAAGTTCCAGTACAAAGTCCAGCCCGAACCGAAAGGCATTGCGCAGGCGTTCATACTGGGCGAAGAGTTTATCGGTAATGATTCAGTTGCGTTGATCCTTGGCGACAACATCTTCTACGGTGTTTATGATTTCCTGCGAGACGCCAGAGCCTTCCGTAGTGGTGGAACCGTCTTTGGCTATCAGGTGAGTGACCCGCAACGATACGGAGTTGTCGAGATTGACCAGACCGGACGCGTTCTTTCCATTGAGGAAAAACCGGCGCAACCAAAATCGCACTATGCGGTGACCGGCCTGTACCTGTATGATTCCCAGGTGGTCAAGATCGCCCATGAGCTAAAGGCTTCACCGAGGGGCGAGTTGGAGATCACCGATGTAAACAAAGCATATCTCGACCGCAACCAACTCAACCTTGTGAAACTTGGACGCGGTATCGCCTGGCTTGATACCGGCACCCATGACAGTATGCTTGAAGCCGGTAACTTTATCGCAACCATCGAGAAGAGGCAGGGACAGAAAATTGCCTGCATCGAAGAGATTGCATACCGAATGAGATTTATTAATAGTCAGCAGATGCAATCTCTCCTGGATGAGATGCCGCATAACACCTATCGCCAATACCTGACCGACGTCGTTCGAGAGGTTGATACCAGTGGCGGCTAAGGTCCTGGTAACCGGCTGCAATGGGCTTTTGGGGACCGAGCTGGTCAATGCTCTAAGTGCGGAGTACGACGTTACCGGAATCGACCTGCGCGAAGTAGATATTGTTGATCCAGTAGTCGTCCGATCCTTCATGCAACAAACTCGGCCGGAGATAGTGACCCACGCCGCTGCTTATACCGATGTTGACGGTTGCGAATCTAATCGCGACCTCGCTATGTCGGTTAATGGTGACGGCACGAAAAATGTAGCGATGGCCTGCCGGGAGATTGGCGCGAAACTGATTTACTTCTCCACCGATTATGTATTTAACGGCAAAAAAGATTCAGCCTACCTTGAGACGGATAAACCGAATCCGGTTACAATCTATGGTCAGAGCAAGTTGGCCGGTGAAAGAGCCATTGCCGATACTACCGACAATTTTGTCATCATGCGAATTGCCTGGCTCTATGGGGCGCACGGCAAGAATTTTGTAAAGACGATGCTTCGTTTGGGTCAAGCTCAGATTGAGGCAAAACAGGCAGGCAAGATGACCGACCCACTCAAAGTTGTAAACGATCAGATCGGTAACCCTACCTGGACTGCGGATATTGCCCGTCAAATTGAACTGCTTATCGGTTCCGATGTAACCGGTCTGTTTCATGCCACCTCTGAAGGAGAGTGCAGTTGGTACGAAATGACTCGTCAGCTTTTCAGGCTTCGGTCGATGGATGTCGATCTGCTCCCATGCAAAACCGAAGAGTTTCCCCGACCGGCACCGAGACCGGCCAGATCATCGCTTGAAAACCAGAGGCTAAAGCAACTTGATTTGAATCGAATGAGACCGTGGGCTGAAGCGCTGGAAGAATTCTTGAGAAAGGTAGAAGATGTCTAAAGATTTTAATTGTCCAATTCCTGGCGTCACTATCAGAAAACTGACTCGCTACAGTGATAAGCGCGGCTGGCTCACCGAACTATTCCGTCATGACGAACTAGAAACCGAGTTCTTTCCCGCTATGACGTATCTGTCGATGACCGACCCCGGCGCTGCCCGAGGACCGCACGAACATGCCGAACAGGCCGATCTGTTCTGTTTTCTGGGACCGTCAACTTTCCGGGTTTACCTGTGGGACAATCGAGCCAACTCTCCAACCTACGGGGAAAGCTTCCGCATAGAGTTGGGACAGGATTCCCCGGCATCAATGATTGTGCCCAAAGGAGTAGTGCACGCTTATAAGAATATCGGTGATTGTGAGGGGTTAGTTTTTAACGCTCCCAACCGCCTGTACGCGGGACCGGATCGTACTGAACCGGTTGATGAAATCCGCCACGAAGATGACCCGAACACACCGTACGTCCTCGACTGAAATTGGTGAAAGATATTTCGACCGGAGCGTGTAGTAACCATCTGAATCTGATCGCCCAAGTCAAATCTGAATTATTGAAAAGGGTCGCAACGTCTGCATCAATGCCCCACCCTGCCAAGCGCATCAGCCTTGCTATTTACCGTATGATTCGTCTTTGTCGGGGAATTTGCCGTCTTTTACGTCGCAGATATAACGCTCGACCGCATCGACTATAACCGGAGTGAGATCGGCATACTCGCGGAGGAATTTGGGCCTGAACCCTTCCTTGCGCAGTCCGAGCATGTCGTTGGTAACCAGCACTTGAGCGTCGCAGTCGGGACCGGCACCGATACCAATGGTGGCAGCCTTTTTCAATGCGGCCGTAATCTCTCCGGCTACATCGGCGTTGAGCAGTTCAAGAACCATTGAGAAACAACCCACCTCTTCCAGCGCGAGAGCCGACTCCATCAGATACGCGCGCGAACTGTCATCTTTGCCCTGCACCTTCGGTCCACCAAAGCTGTGAATCGACTGAGGCGTCAACCCGATATGGCCCATTACCGGGATACCGCATTCAATGACGCGCTTGATTGTCGGTACCATTTCCAACCCACCTTCCATCTTGACCGCTTCGGCTCCCCCTTCTTTAAGGAATCGTCCAGCGTTGGTGATCGCTACCTCGACTGATGGCTGAAACGACAGGAACGGCATATCGGCGACAACCAACGCTTTCTGCGTGCCTCGTGCGACCGCAGCGGTATGCGCTACCATAATGTCCATCGTGATCGGCAGGGTACTATCGAAACCGTGAATGACATTGGAAGCCGAGTCACCAACCAGAATACAATCGACACCGGCCCGATCCAGAAGCCCGGCTATGAAGCAATCATATGCCGTCAGCACGGTAATCTTCTCGCCACGTGCTTTCTTAGCGCCAAAACTCAGAACTGTGGTTTTCTTACGGTCCTTGATCGAAGACATCGTTTACCGTCCCACCAAATCGCCGGCCGGAGCATAATATTTCTTACCGGCAACAGGTCTGCTGATTTGCTCTATGAGATCATCAAAATGCTCGGGGTTTTTGACAAAGTCAATCAGGTCGGTCTTGACTACC
>DAOWIM010000328.1 GCA_030640905.1 bacterium | reverse complement strand
GCTTCACGAGGAACACCAAGGCCTGCCTCCAGTTCCGGGCAGACAGGAATCAGGCGGCACGATTTGGTGAGAACCCTGGTAACATATGCGTGACGCCGATGGTCACCTTCAAAACGTACTTTGTTGCCGAGCAGGCAACTACTGACCCCAACTCTGGGCCGGTTGTTATCGGACAACGCTTTTTTCATCAATCACGTTCCGCCGTTGTGTCGGGTCTTGATCCCGTTTAAACCCGCCGCGGTCGAAGATGCGCTGAGGCGTGCGGGCCCGCCGCTACGTGATGAGGGGCTGTCGTCCCGCGTAGAGGGCGGCTTTACGTCGCCCGTCCTCAACCGCACGTTACAGTAAACTTATAGCAAGAACGCTTTTTCAACAGCCTGTTAGGCGACCCTGACGAGCAATACAGGTAAAAAAGGTAATCATCGGAGTCCGAACGGGGAAGCGATATTTTTTTCAAGACGAACTGATTCATAGTCTCGCAAAACTTCTGGATATGTTTATATCGCAACGTTACCTTGCCAGTGCGATTGGTCAGTGAGTGCTGTAGTTGCGAACTGAAGGGAGTGAATCAATGGATAATCTCGATACTCTTGTTGCCGGGTTTAAGCGATTTCATCAGAGATACTACCAGACCGACCAGACTCTGTTTGCGCGACTCAAGAGCGGCCAGCAGCCGGGCGTTTTGATTATCGGATGTAGCGACTCCCGAATTGATCCGGCGCTTCTGACTGAGAGTGCACCGGGTGATCTGCTCGTCGTCAGAAATGTCGCCAATCTGGTGCCATCATACGCGCCCGATGTTGATTGTCATTCGCTTGGTGCGGCGGTGGAATATGCGGTCAATTCTCTTGGGGTGGCTCATATTGTTGTATTGGGTCATTCTCAATGCGGCGGAATACAAGCTCTGATCAACGGTCTGGACAACAACGCGCCGGAAAGCTCGGTCGGCAAGTGGGTTTCACATGCTGGCGCCGTTAGGGACGCCGTTCTCAAGGATAATCCTGACAAGACTCCAGAGGAACAGGCTCGAATCTGCGAGCAGGCGTCGGTTGTAGCATCGCTTGAGAATCTCGCCACCTATCCCTGGGTTAAGCACGGTCTGAGTAATGCCACACTGCAAATTCACGGCTGGTATTTCGATCTGCAGGTCGGGGAATTGCTTGGCTGGAGTAGCGACACGGACAACTTTGATCCGCTGGTCGGTCGCTGAGCCATCTTTGCGAAGATGAAATCGCCGCCGCGTTTGTGATCGATGACACATAGTTGCCTGCCTGTTCCCAATCCGCCAAATGTTTTGTTTTGCAGTCGTTCCACCTCCTGTTACCATTTGCTATAGTTATGACAGGATCGAAACGGACAATTGATCCGACGGAATTTGTATGGAACAGATTCGGGGAAAAAACAGGATGTTGAAAATCGTGGTGGCGTCTTATGATGCCGGTGGTGCGGAGATTCTCTCGTCGATTGTGGCCGCCGAGAAGGACAGGTTCGGGTGGACAGTTGTCGCCCCGGACGGTTCCCCTGCAGCTTCGATTTTTCCCCAAAAGGGACTTGCCGACTTGCTCGTTAGTTTTGGTTCGGATGACATTCCCCAGGACATCCTGGGTGAACTTTCGCCCGACTACCTCTTTACCGGAACAGGCAGCAGCCAATTGGAACTGTCGTTTATCAACGAGGCTCGCAAGTTATCCATTTGTTCGATTTCTTTTCTGGACCACTGGGTGAACTATCGTGAGAGATTCGGTTTTCCGCATGAAGGCTGGCAGAAGAACCTTCCTGATTATATCGCCGTCGCCGACAGTCAGGCGTTTCAGATCGCCGCCGACCTGGAGGTTTTTAATCTGATACGAGTAAAGAATTACTACGTCTCAGCCCTCCGAGCGACTTACAGTCAGAATGATCACCAGCCGTCGGGCGGATCGGCGTTGCTTTTCATATCTGAGGCAGTCGAAGAACAGTGCCTCAAAAGGTTCGGAAATGCCCGCCACCTGGGATACACACAAACGGACGTTCTCCACGATGTTGCTCGACATTTCTCTGATTTTTCCCGCCAGTTTGAGG
>DAOWIM010000304.1 GCA_030640905.1 bacterium | reverse complement strand
CACGCCATTATCGAAGGTATGGCGATTGGATCTTTTGCTATCGGAAGCCATTTGATGTTTATCTATATCCGTGGCGAGTTCAATCACTGCCATGAGCAAATGGAAAAGGCGATGGAAGAGGCCTATGCCGCAGGTCATCTGGGAAAGAACATCCACGGTACCGGTTACGATCTCGATATGATCGTGCATACCGGCGGTGGAGCGTATATCTGTGGCGAGGAAACATCGCTGTTGAATTCTATAGAGGGAAAGCGCGGTCTTTCGCGTATTCGTCCACCGTTCCCGGCGGTGGAAGGTCTCTATGCCTGTCCCACGATTGTCAATAATGTCGAGTCGTTGGCCACTGTACCGCACATAATCAACAACGGCGCCGATTGGTACACTTCGTTGGGAACTGAAAAGTCGAAAGGCACCAAGCTGTTTTCACTGAGTGGCCATGTCAAGAGACCCGGCAACTATGAAGTGGAACTGGGGTTTAGCCTCAAGAAGTTGATATTCGACCCCGGCTACGGTGACGGCATCATCGGCAACAAGAGACTCAAAGGAGTTATCCCCGGTGGAGCTTCCACGCCGTTCCTCACCCCCGATATGGTTGATGTTGCTCTTGACTACGAATCAATGGTCGAGGGTGGTTCGATGCTCGGTTCGGGTGCGGTGATTGTTTTCCACGAGGACACTTGTATCGTTTGGGTGATCGCGAACTTGATCCGTTTCTTCCGTCACGAGTCCTGCGGTAAATGCACGCCCTGCCGCGAGGGAACCGGCTGGCTGGAAAAGTTGATAAATCGAATCGAGGCGGGACAGGGACAGGTCGGTGATGTTGAGAGAATCGAAGAAATCTGCGGCAATATTCTGGGACGGACAGTTTGTCCGCTTGGTGATGCGGCGGTGATGCCCATCCAGTCGGCGATCAAGCACTGGCGCCATGAGTGGGATTATCATATTGAACGAAAGAAATGTATGGTGGGAACGGAGTTCCCATTTAAGTAATCGATAGCATGGCAGATACCGGAAGAAAAGAAGAGATCAACACGGTCGCTTTGATAATCGACGGCCAGCAGGTGACGGTGCCCCGTGGTACCTCGGTGCTTGAGGCTGCCCAACAGCTGGGGATTAATATTCCAACGTTCTGCTGGCATCCCAAGCTGAAGGCATTCGGTTCGTGCCGGATGTGTTATGTCGAGATTGAAAAAATGGGCAAGCTTCAGATATCGTGCGCAACCGCTGCCACAGACGGGATGATTGTTCACACCGATTCTGAGTTGGTCAAGCAGGGACGACGCGCCGTGTTGGAATTTGCTCTGATGAACCACCCACTGGATTGTCCGACCTGCGATAAAGGCGGCGAGTGTGATCTGCAGGACCTCACCTTTGCGTATGGCAAGGATGATTCGCGTTATGATTTCGATAAATACCGGTTTGTCGAGGAGGGCGAGGAGACAAAGACATTTGATGATGTTCAAATCGGTCCCGAAATAATCCTCAACCGCAACCGCTGCATTCTTTGCTATCGATGTGTCAGGGCTAACAAGGAAGCGTTCGGAGAATACGATCTCGGCGTTTTTGAGCGCGGTAATATCGCGCATATCAATGCGGCTCCCGGCGATCAGGTTGACAATCCGTTCTCCGGCAACCTGTCTGAAATCTGCCCGGTCGGCGCTCTGACATCAAAGAACTGGCGATACAAAATTAGAGTCTGGCTTACCGAAACGGTGCCATCGATTTGCACTTTTGCAAGTTCCGGTACCAACACGACGATCTACAAAGAGGGTCACAAAAACCACATCCATCGGGTGATGTCACGTTGTAATGACGATATCGATGATGGCTGGCTGACCGACTGCACGCGCTACGGTTACCAGATCGTCAACTCGCCTGCCCGTCTGCAGACTCCGCTGATCAAGAAAGATGGTAAGCAGGTCGAAGCGACCTGGGATGAAGCCATAACCTTAATTCACAAGCGTTTTGGCGAAATCAAGGACAAGATGGGTAATGTCTGCCTCGGTGGTCTGATAGTACCCCATCTGGACAACGCGTCTCTTTACAGCTTTTCCAAGTATTATCGGACGGTGATAAAATCCAATAATGTTGATTTCCGGTCGCACTATCGGATGTTACCGGCTACGGCCGACACGCATTTCTCGAAAATCTGTAGTCGCCCATTTCGTATTGCTGAGATCGATGACTCTGATGTTATCGTCGCTTTTGGTTCCGATCTGATTCGTGAGCATGCCAACGAGTATCTGCGCATTCGCAAGGCGGTCAATTTCAACAAGGCGCGAGTCTTTGCAATCAATCCGTTTGGAGTAAAGTCTGCCGACGTAGCCCAGTTGGAGACAGTTTATCGACCCGGTACCGATGAGACGGTTCTCAATGGCATTTGTCTGGCGGCAATCGAAGAAGGCTTGATCGATAACGCTCTGGCCGATTCCTATCGCCAGAATGTCCAGCCGACCTCACTGAGTGAAGCGGCCCGGCTTTGCGGCGTTGAAGAAGCATCCCTGAAGCTGATTGCAAGAGCGTTGGTTGATGGTCGCAAGGTTACGTTTATCGTGGGTGAGCTGGTGACGCGCTCTATCGCACGAGAGACAATTGGTGCCGCGCTGGCTAATCTGAATCGCCTGTTTGGTATCGAAAAGAAAGGGCAGATAGCTGCTCTGGCCCGTTATGTGAACTCTGTTGGAGCCGAGAAGCTTGGCGCAGTGCCGCATCTGACGGGGGAATTGGGAGCCGAACTCGAAACCATCTGGGGTGGGTGTCCGGATTGCGAACCGAAGAATACCGATGCCATGCTGGCGTTGATGAAAAAAGAAGAGTTGACCGGCATGATTGTGATGGGCAGTAACCCTGTTATG
The DNA here is from genome assembly GCA_030640905.1 of bacterium. Taxonomy (GTDB): domain Bacteria; phylum Zixibacteria; class MSB-5A5; order GN15; family FEB-12; genus DAOUUR01. The sequence continues at coordinate 92 of DAOWIM010000304.1, read as the reverse complement.
CTTTATCCGGATCGCGAGTTTGCAAGAGAGGGGCTGGAACGGTTGGAGTTTCTCGTTGCCTGCGACCAGTTTGAAACTGAGACGACCGCGCT
>DAOWIM010000250.1 GCA_030640905.1 bacterium | reverse complement strand
CCTACCGTCCGGGTATGGTCGACAGACGGCTCTTCCGGTATGGCCGCCACCTCAACGGTAGCAGGACTGGAATACTTAAGGCTGGTAATCTGGAAGAACATCGTGGGCTGCCGCTTACGGCTAACAAGTCGATCCAATCGTACCAATATCTTGTATAACTGGGATAGTTCTTCCGCGAAATCATCCAATCGCAAACGATCTCCGTCACCTTTGCGACTTCGGATTTTGAATGTCAATTTTTTCTCGGACATCGATACCACCTTGGCGCCTCTATATGTGCTGGAGTGATGTACTACTCCGAAGAGTTCCTATATGGCTGTAGAGAACAGCATTGTGACTAGTGAAATCCGTCACCAAATCTGCGTTACTACCCATATCATCGGTCATTCTGTCAGTATCCTTATACATCAGGTCACGTATGATCGGCATCTGGGTTCTTCCCACTACAGTCGGCACAGGGTAAGATCGCACATCCCTATCCCGTTCCACAAGAGAAAAAATCTTCTCTTTATCTTCGACCTCTACATAATATACGGTGAGTGGCCAGCTTTGAACATCACATATCTTCCGAAGTATCCGTCCTAAGGCTACTAAACTACTGAAACAACCTGGGTTTGACAGTCGCATAATTACAGAAAAAATGCCTATCCCCCCCTTGAAATTTAATTTTAAAATGCTATACTGTACCGGTTTATGAAGTGAGATTATACATTTATAGATGAGGTGCGCTATGACGAATGTAAACACAACCAGACAGAACATCGGATTCTCCCCGATCCCCGATAAGGACATACTCGACTTCGAGCATATTTACGGCGCCCATCATTATGAACGTCTTGGACTGGTTGTCCGCAAAACCGAAGGTATCTGGCTGCACACTGCCGATGGCAAAAAGTACCTGGACTGTCTGGCCGCCTACTCTGCCGCCAATCAGGGTCACCACCATCCGGCCATAGTTGGTGCGCTGGTAGACGCCCTGCAGGGTGGTTACGCCTCGGTCATCTCCAACGTCGTCTATACCGATGCGCTGGGAATGTTCCTCAAGAAGCTGGCGACACTCGTCCCACAGATGGGTCCCCGTTTTGGCGACAATGGCAACAAAGTCCTGCCGAAAAACGGTGGTGTGGAGTCGGTTGAAACCGCTATCAAGATGGCCCGCTACTACGGCTACAAAGTGAAAGATATTCCCGACGGCAAACAGGAAATTATCGTCTTCCAGAATAATTTCCATGGCCGGATGATCACGATCGTTTCGTTTTCAACCTCGCCAAAATACAGGGAAGGATTCGGTCCGCTGACACCGGGATTTGTATCGGTCCCCTATGGCGATATCGAGGCGGTGAAGGGTGCAATCAACGACAACACCTGCGGTATTCTTGTGGAGCCCGGTCAGGGCGAAGGCGGCATGTATTACCCACCGGAAGGTTTCCTGGGAGGACTGCGCGATCTTTCAGATCAGCACGATCTCTTCCTGCTCTTTGACGAAATCCAGGTCGGTCTCGGCCGCACTGGCAAGATGTTCTGCTTTGAACATGAGAACGTCATCCCCGACGGAATTATCCTCGGCAAGGCGATCTCGGGTGGACTGGTGCCGCTTTCAGCGTTCGTAACCAATACGAAAATGATGGACCTGGCCTTCCAGCCCGGTAGAGATGGCTCGACTTTCGGCGGTTATCCGCTGGCCTGCATCGCCGCCAACGCCGCGCTCGATGTTCTGATCAACGACAAACTGATTGAGAACTCCGCCCGGATCGGTGAGTATCTCAAGAAGAAGATCGACGCTATCGCTTCGCGTTCAACGCACATCAAAGAAGTGCGCGGTCGCGGGCTGTTTATCGGCATCGAAGTGAAAAACGGAAACGCCATGGATTACTGTCGTAAGCTGCTTGATCTGGGGCTGCTTTGCAACGACAGTCATGGACACACGATCCGCATATCACCACCACTTGTTCTGGATGAAGAAGGCGCCGACTATATCGCCGAACGGCTGGAAAAAGTGCTGGTTGATTAGATAGTTTTACAACGCGTCAGTATTGGGGACGGTTCATTTTGGGCCGTCCTTTTTTTATTGGGTGATGGGGACTCTCCCACGTCGGATTGAACCGACATAGATCGCAGTCAGGGTAACAAACGCCCCTATTCCCTGCACGATAGTCAGACCTTCGGCAAAAAAGAGAATCCCCCATATGGTGGCAAGAACCGGCTGCAACAGGAGTATCAAACCGCCGCGGGAACCCTCGATCTTCGGCAACGACGAAGCAATCGCCCACCAACCAAACGCCTGAGCGACAATAGCCAGGGCCAACAGAACGCCAAAGGCGTAGCCTGTAGGGGGCAACATTGGTTCACCCTCGATCAATCCAGCAATACCTATAAAGATAGCCGAGAAGAACGATACCCAGGCCATCAGCACGACAAAATCGATCTGGCCGAGTCGGCGTCCTGCATAATTGATCGTCACCAGGTAATTGGCATAGACAATACCGGTCAGAAGGCCAAAGACGACCCCCCTCAAGTAGAGTGACGACATCTCGAAATCACTGCCGACTCCAATCAGAAGCACCACGCCGCCAATTGCCGAGATTGCCGCCGCCCAGAATATCCAGGCGGGTCGTTCTCGGAAGACCAGAAAACTGAGTATCGCCGTTCCAAAAACCTGGGTGTTGGCAAGGATTGTAGCCATCCCTGCGCCCGAATAGAGAATTGATTTGTGCCAGAAAAAGAGATCCAGAAAAAAGATGAATCCAGCCACGATCAACCATCTCAGGGTGGACCATCCCGGAAACATCCGGTGTCTCCTAAGCGATGCCCAACCAAAGAGGACAATTGCCCCCAACAGGACGCGCCAGAATCCAATCGCCGTCGGCCCCATAATCTCCCCACCGATCAGCTTGACGAAAATTGCCGCGAAGCTGATACAAAATGCGCCGACACTCAACAGGACAATGTGGCGAAGGGAATGATCTCTTGTCTCTGAATTCATACTTGTATCATAATTGATTAGTCGAAACCGAGAAAGCGATGCGGGCCTCTTAGTAGGCTGTTGAAAAACTCCTTATAGTGGTGTTATAACGGCGGACACAAGGCCCGCCGCTACGCGATGAGGGGCTGTCCCGCGTAGAGGGCGGCTTTACGTCGCCCGGCCTCAACCACACACTAAAGTAAACTCATAGCAAGAATGCTTTTCCAACAACCTCTTAGTATTCCTGCCAGTGATAGTCAGCCAGAACCATAAAACCGACCAACGTCCAGCACAACACAAGTGAAGTACCACCATAGCTCAGAAACGGTAGAGCCAAACCGGTTACCGGCATGAATCCAAGCGTCATACCGATGTTAACGAAAAACTGGAAAAACAAAATACCTGCCGCGCCCATGACAACATGAGAAGCAAAACGAGAACGACATTTCGCCGCGATACGAATCGCCCTATAGAAGATGAAACCGAACAGGATCAGAACAATGGCTCCTCCTATCAAACCGAACTCCTCACCGAGAACCGAGAAGATAAAGTCGGTGTGACGTTCCGGCAAAAACTCAAGTCTGGTCTGTGAACCGGCCGTCAGCCCCTTACCCAGGAAACCGCCCGAACCGATGGCAATTTTTGACTGGATAATCTGATAACCAGCGCCACGGGGATCGAGACTTGGGTCCACAAAAGTAAGGATACGCAATTTCTGATACTCAGCCATCCTCCCCCAGAGAAACGGCATGATAATCCCAAAGGCAAGGTTGGCCACAACCGTGAGGACCCCAAACATCATCCCCGGCCTCAGCCATGAGAGAAAGATCAGGAGAACGATAAGATAGACAATCCAGGCCACTGTTTGCGAAGCTGCAATCAGCGAAAAAAGCGGCGAGATTATCAGCAACATATACCATGGTGACAGACCTGACCAGAACCAGAGCACAAACAGAATCACAAAAAACACAAGCGATGTACCCAAGTCGGGCTGTTTAAGAATAAGCATAACCGGGATTAGCATCAACAAAGTCGAAAGACCAAGTCGTCGTTTGGAAGAAACGGGAAGTTTGGTATAGGCCATGAATCGTGACAGAGCCAGCACCAGCGCAATCTTGGCAATATCGGAAGGCGCAAGATTTATCGGACCAAACGAGAACCACCGCATCGCACCCATCCGAGTCGAACCGATCAGAAGCACAAGCACCAGCATGACTACTGCCCCACCATATAAAAGATAAGCGCTAAGATCAAATCCACGAAGAGGCAGATGCGCCACCACCGCAAAAACCGCCAGAGCTATCACCAACCAGATCAACTGCCGCTGGTAAAATGTCTGCTGGTAGGTCGCAGTCTCGTAGTGCTGGGCCGACATGATAAGGACGACACCAATCAACGAAAGCGCCAACGCCGCGCCGATTAGTTTCCAGTCGAGATCGCCGTAGTTGAGCATCAGATTTCCCCCACCGACTTGTCTATGACCAACTCCTGCCGCCCAAGCTTCTTGTTCATGTAACGCTTGATCACCTGTCCCACCAGTGGCGCAGCAACATCCGATCCGTGTCCAGCATTTTCAACAATCACACAGACGACAATTTCGGGGCGTTCCAAAGGAGCCACTCCAACAAACCATGAGTGGTTTTCGCCATGCGGGTTCTGGGCGGTGCCGGTCTTGCCCCCAATAGTGTAAAGATCATTTTTCAGCGACCTAGCTGTTCCGTGTTCACCTTCAACGACGCGACGCAAACCTTCCCACAATATCTCCATCGTCGATGGTGAAAATGGAAGTTTGAACGCCACGGCAGGGGAAGTGGCTCTCTCAACGCCATCCGGACCAATAACACTCCGGACAAAATGCGGACGATACACCATACCGTCGTTAGCCAGTCCACAGAAGAACTGAGCTAACTGCAACGGTGTCGCCAACACCTCGCCCTGCCCGATTGAGGTATTCAAAACCAGACCCCGGGTCCACTTATTCTTGCCGTACCGTGTGTCATAGTACTCCGAGTTCGGGTTGAGACCGGGCGATTCTCCCGGCAGATCAACACCGGTTGCCCGACCAAAACCACACAGACCGTAATATTTGCTGAGTAGATCAACATCAAGCTTCAATCCAAGTTGATAGAGAAACACGTCGCATGAAACTTCCAGCGCCTCAGCCGCATCGATTTTTCCATGGCCCGCCGGATTCCAGCAACGAAACGATCTCACCCCAAATTGAAAAGCGCCATAACACGGTTTCAGGGTCGTATTGCGACCAATAAGTTTTTCTTCAAGCGCCGCGCCGACAGCAACGAATTTCACTGTCGAGGCGGGTGGATACTGGCCATCAAGAGGACGATTCAAGAGCGGGTGAGTGGAATCAGACCTGATCTCTTCCCATAGATCAGGAGGAATTACCGAGGAGAAGATGTTGGCATCGTATCCCGGAAAAGATGTCATGGCCAGAACTTCACCGTTGCGGGGGTCCATCGCCACAATAGCGCCGCAACAGAATGTATCCAGAGCATTCACACAGGCCTGCTGAATATCGATATCAATACTCAATTTGAGGTCAGCCCCGGGTACAGGTGGTACCAAATCGCGACCTTCGTATCGACCAATGATCTGTCCGGAAGCCGCTACTTCGATATACTCAGTTCCCTCTACCCCCCGCAAGAGATGGTCGTAATGTTTTTCCAGACCTTTTTTACCGATCATACTGCCGAGCCTGAGATTGGCTCCATCTTTACGTTTCAATTCGTTCTCGGAGACCTCCCCCACATACCCGGTAAACGACTCGGCGGCTAACTGATCAGTATACTTGCGAACCCGTTCGACCTGATAAGCTATCCCCGGATACCTGGCGCTTTGTTCCTCAAGCACGGCGACCACTTCAAACGAAATGTCTCGTTTGACGATAGCCGGTTGATAGCGGCTGACAGTGTTCTTCCGGATGCGTTTGCGAATCTGCAAGGTGTCCACACCGATCAGTTCTGCCAGTCGAGACACAGTCACCTCGGCTACTTCCTCAGCAGGAATAACCGAAACTGAGTAGGAAGGTCGACTGTCGATAATAACGCGGCCCTCCCGGTCAAGAACTACGCCGCGAGATGGAACGATTGGAACAACTCGGATTCGATTGCTCTCTGACTGAGCGGCCAGTTTGGCGTGATCAAATACTTGAAGCTTAACCAACCCCAAGAAAAGAAGCAGCATTGCAACCAGAAGGAGGGCCAGCCCAAGCTTTTCTCTCCTTTCCAGCGACAGGTAGTACCGTTCCATAGGCAATCAAAATATCGATCTAAAATTCTCTTTGGTGATTTTCCCTTCCTTGAAGAGAAAAAAGAGCCACGCTGGTATCATCGTATAGATCGTACCCGGCAGAGCAACCGTGGCCGACCGATACCAGAAGGCGTCGGTGCGAAGGATCAACAGCGAGCACAGATTAAACAGGAGACATGCACCGGCTACCATCAGCAATCTCGCTTTTAGGGAATCAAGGTTCAGCCGCTCGCGCATTTGATAGGAAATGATGCCTATCAACGTCAGGGTCAGCGCGTACCAGCCCACCTGCTCCGGAATTCCCGCACCCAACACCAGACCAACGAAGAAGCCAAACCAGAGGGCGGCAATTTCTGTCTTGTAAATCGCAACCAGCACTACAAGCAAAACTGACAGTGAGATCGACACACCTGCGATAGATGTGAGGTCTTTGAAGATAACCCGATGCATAACCAATAAGAGCAGGTAGAGTATGTACGGAATCAGGCGAATCATGGTTGTACCGACCTCAACACGAAGAGTTCTTCTATGTTGTGAAAATTGACCGCAGGACTCAGCGTGATCCTACAGAACGGTTGTTTTTCGGGACGCTCCACGCCCTCAACCGTACCGACCCTCAACCCGGCAGGATAGACTCCCCCCAGGCCGGAGGACAGTATACCGTCACCAATCTTGATATTCCCCTGAACGGGAAAATTGTCCAGGACCATGCCCTCGCCGGTTTGGTACCGGACGATCCCCATCTCGCGACTTTCGTCAATCCGCGCCGCGACTCTGTTCTGCGGGTCGGTGAGAAGCTGGATGGTAGCAAAATCGGGGGTTACCGAAACAACACGGCCAACCAGACCGTCCCGATTGATAATCGATTGATCCACTGCGACCGAGTCGTTCTCGCCACGATTGATCACCGCCGAAACCGGCAACTCGTAGCCATAGACGGCCACTACTCTGGCCGGGACAATCTGAAATCCAACAGCCGGTTCAAAACCGAGCACCGACCTGAGTCGTTCGCTCTCGCGGGCAGCTTCCTCAAGCATCGACAGTCTGACCGAGGCATCGACAAGAGCCTGCCGCAACTCATCACGTTCATCGGCACTGCGAAACAGTTCGGATACGCTGGTTTTGATTATAAAAAACGGTTGGTAGGTGGCGCTTACTATCGCCTGGCTCACCAGATTGTGTAGATTGAATGTACCGGCGATAAGCAGCACAGCCAGCACGACACACAGAGCGAGATGAACATTACGCCGACCGCGAGCCAGCAAGCTCGATACAAGACTCATTCTTTAGAGGCATCCCAGCCTGATTGAGGTTTAGCCTACATTATCCATCAGCGTCAGAACATCGCCCGGTGACGATGCATCGAGCAATTTCTGCCTGTTTTCCTCTGATTTCATCAGATACGAAAGCCGCGCCATCACGTTGAGATGAGCGCCGATAGCATCTTCGGGGGCAGCAATCAGAAAAAACAGGTGGACCGGTCTGTGGTCCATAGCGTCGAAAGCAACACCCTTGTCGCTGCGACCAAACGCAATAACAATACCCTTTACCGAACGAGTCTTGGCGTGAGGAAAAGCAACACCGTATCCGACTCCTGTCGTTACCAGGTTTTCACGTTGCTTGATATCCTCCAGAAGGCTTGACTGATCGGTCACCATCGCCGATGATGACACCAGTTCCACCAACTCTTCAATCACGGCATCTTTAGTCTCAGCCTTCAGGTCAAACTTCACCAGACTCTCGTCACAAAACTTGGACAGTTTCATATTTATCCTCTCTAAATCTTTTCCGCTTCCTCAACAAGCAAAACCGGGATATCATCGGAGACCCGGTAGCTCAGCCTGCAGGCCTGACAGATCAGTTTCTCTTCTTTTTCCAGATATTCCAATTTGCCCTTGCACTGCGGGCAAACAATCATATCCAGAAGTTTTTCAGATAGAGCCATCACTTCTCCCTCATCCTTCGACAATGTGACCCATCTGTCGATATTTTCCCAGACGTTCAGCCAGCAATTGCTCCACCGGTTTCTTTAGTAGTTCTTCGAGAGCCGTCTTGATCTCATTCTTGAGAAGCTCCGCCGAACCGGAGGCGTTGTTATGAGCCCCCCCCGGCGGTTCGGAGATCACCTTGTCAATCACATGCAACGGTGTCAGGTCCTTGG
>DAOWIM010000245.1 GCA_030640905.1 bacterium | reverse complement strand
TTCAAGAAAGAAGATGAGAATCTCGACGAAAAGGTCATCCGTGAGCGCTACCGGCCAATCGGCACCACCACGATTCGCTGGAATATTCTCCTGAACCGGCTGGCTGAGTTGGAAAAGATTGAAGTTTCGCCCCAGGATACCGAAAATCTTATTAAGCGGTTTGCTGACAACTATAAAACAACTCCTGAGAAAGCCAAGGAGGCTCTGGAGCAGTCCGGGAAGATTCGGGAAATTCGCGATTCTCTGCTTGAGGAAAAAGTGCTTGATTTCCTCATTGACCGGGCGGAAGTTGTTACAACCGAAAATGAGAAAAAGTAGCTCAGGCTTAAGATAACAAATACAGAACCGGCGACGGCATAAGGCTGTTGTATTGGTTAGGAGTAAAGGATTACATGACCGACGAAATTCGCAGCAATTTTCTGGTACCGATGGTGGTCGAGCAGACCGGGCGTGGTGAACGTGCCTATGATATTTTCTCGCGACTGCTTAAGGATCGCATCATTTTTATCGGTTCTCCAATCGACGATCAGATCGCCAACCTTGTGATCGCCCAGATGCTGTTTCTGGAAGCGGAAGACCCGGAGAAGGATATTTTCATTTATATCAACTCCCCCGGTGGTTCGGTGACGGCCGGTATGGCTATCTATGATACGATGCAATTCATCAGACCCGACATCGCCACAACCTGCATGGGGATCGCCGCTTCAATGGGCGCCTTCCTGCTGGCTGCCGGTACCAAAGGTAAACGAGCCGCGTTGCCCAATGGTCGTATCATGATCCACCAGCCGATGGGCGGTACCCAGGGACAGATATCTGATATCGTTATCATGACCGAGGAATTTACGCGCACCAAGAAACGGCTCAACGAACTGTTGGTGCATCACACCGGTCAGGACCTTGAGATCATTGAGAAAGATACCGATCGAAACAACTTCATGGGTCCCGAAGAAGCCAAAGAGTACGGGTTGATTGACCGTATCTACGAAGCAAAACGCTCCGAAAAGAGCTGACCCTAAAGAAGGCGCGGTAACCGCGCGTACATTTTTTATTGGAAGAACACTGACAGGAAGTTATGTCCGACCAGTCCAACCTGCCGCCACTGCGGCACCGCTGTTCATTTTGCGGCAAGCCGGCTAATCAGGCCCAACGGCTTTTCTCCGGCCATGAGTCATTTATCTGTGACGAATGTGTCGAGCTTTGCCATGACCTGCTCCAGTCCGCTCCCGATCAACAGATCGCCGGAGAAATTGGCGACCTTCCCCGCCCTTCAGACATCAAGGATTTCCTCGACCGGTATGTAATCGGTCAGGAAGAGGCCAAGAAAACGGTCGCGGTAGCCGTCTACAATCATTACAAACGGATAAACGCGCAGCATCAGGCCCGAACAGCGGGGAAGTTGAACAAGGATAGTGATGATGTCGAGCTTGAAAAATCGAACATCCTTATGCTCGGTCCGACCGGAACCGGCAAGACCCTGATAGCCCGATCACTGGCCAAGTTTCTTCGGGTTCCCTTCACGATTGCCGACGCTACCGTCCTGACCGAGGCCGGGTATGTGGGCGAAGATGTCGAGAATATTCTGGTGCGTCTTTTTCAGGCGGCCGACTTCAACCCGCAGGCGACCGAACGAGGTATCATCTATATTGATGAGCTTGACAAGATTTCGCGCAAAGAAGGTAATGTCTCTATCACCCGTGATGTCTCCGGCGAAGGTGTCCAGCAGGGGTTGCTGAAAATCCTCGAAGGGACAGTCGCCAATATCCCTCCCAAGGGTGGTCGGAAACATCCGGAACAATCGTTTGTCCAGATCAATACGACCAACATCCTCTTTATCTGTGGCGGGGCTTTTGATGGTCTGGAAAAAATCATCGCCCGGCGGGTCGGCAAGAAAACGGTCGGCTTCGATACCGAGAAGATTTATATCAATGAGAAGTCTCCCGACATCCTCGACCGTGTCGCTCCTTCCGATCTGATTGAATACGGTCTCATCCCGGAACTGGTTGGCCGAATTCCAATTACTGCGACGCTGGAAGAGCTTGATGAAGATGCGCTGCTCAGCATTTTGACCCAGCCCAAGAACGCTCTTACCCGTCAGTTTGCCCGACTGATGGAGATGGACGGGGTCAAGCTTACCTTTGAACAGGATGCTCTCAAGGCAGCGGTGAAATTGGCACAGGAACGCAAAACCGGCGCCCGCGCTCTCCGCTCTATCATTGAACGGGCGATGCTTGATGTCATGTATGAAATCCCATCGTCAACCGACATCGACGAGGTAGTAGTCACCGCCTCTGTTTTCACTGACGAGGACAAACCGAAACTGATCAAAAAATCCGACAAGAAAGCCGGCTGACATCACAACCGGTAGTTCGAAGACCCTCCCCCCATGACTGCCGGAGTGAAATACATCCTGCTGTCCACCATCTTTTTTGCCCTGATGAATATCGGGGTCAAATTGCTGGACAATATCCCCGCCCATGAGATAGTTTTTTTCCGCGCCCTGGTAACATTGATTGTTGGCTATGGATTAATCAAACGCGCTGGGCTCAACCCATGGGGAAACAATCGAACAATTCTGATCTGTCGAGGTCTGGCCGGAACCGTCGCGCTGATTATGTACTTCTACACCCTGCAGAACATGCCGCTGGCCAGCGCCGTGACAATTCAGTACCTCTCACCGATCTTCACAATCGTCATTGCCGGAGTGATGCTTAAGGAAGTGCCCCGGCCCGTGCAGTGGATATTTTTCCTTATCGCTTTCTCAGGCGTCCTGCTCCTGAAAGGATTCGATACCAGAGTATCGCCGGTCGAGTTGTCTATCGGTGTTCTGGCTGCAGTTTTTTCCGGCCTGGCCTACAATTTTATCCGAAAGCTGAAAGGTCAGGACGACCCCCTCGTTGTTGTTTTCTACTTTCCGCTGGTAACGGTACCAATTGTCGGCGCCTACACTCTGACCCACTGGGTCGCGCCATCGCCGCTTGATTGGCTGATCTTGATCCTGATTGGGCTGGCCACGACTGTCGCCCAGATATTCATGACCAAAGGGTATCAACTGGAACGAGCCGCAGATGTCAGCGTCTTTAATTATCTGGGGACAATCTATGCTATCCTGATCGGTCTGTTCCTTTTCTCCGAGACTATCGGTTTGGTCGGTCTGGGCGGGATCGGCTTGATCCTCACCGGCGTGATTCTGAGTTCCCGTTTCCGGCCCAACCGGGCTCACACATAGTTTGGCTGCCTGACCGCTAATCCCGGCCATAATCCCGCCATCCAAATCGGCCGATAATAATAAGATAATGCCTGTTCCTGTAGAAAGACGAGTTGTCACTCTCGGGCTGATCGCCCTGAGCCTGACTATCTATGCAATGGTTTCTACTGGCCGGAATCATCGCCACGAAACAATCCTGCCCGAACCTTCCCCCCTGACCGACACCCTGATTGCAGTCTATGGACAAATTCTTGGTGCCGCCGCCGCCAATGATGCCTCGCAGTTGACCAACCTGTTTGATCGAAACACGGTGCACAGTATCGGTCTACCGGCCGCTATAAAGGGTAATAAGATTGTCGATGCTTATCTCCTTCACAGAATCAGAACCTGGCCCGATCTTGATAGCCTCTCTATGATCGAAGTTCGCAACGACGCCGACTATGTTCGGCTGACTATGGTTGCCCCGAGCCGCGACCGGATCGACCATGTCCGTTACACTTTTGTTTTGTTCCGGACCGTTGATAATCACTGGCGTTTCTCCGGCCTGACCAATCTTGAGCTTGGCAGAACCGACCGCTACGGGCACCCAATCGGCTATCACGAAACCGACCTGCCACCGGCGATGAGATTCCCACGCAGTTTCTGATAGGCAAAAAAACCGACCAGACATCGGTTTCCATTTTGAGTTGCTCGGTCCAATATCTCCGCCTATATTTATTGATACGATTTTTCGGAGAATATCATGTCAAAAAAGGTAGAACAGTTTAGAAAAGAACGTGAACGACTTAATCAGATTGTGCTGGCCGGAGACAATCTCAATATCAAACGGTTCTTTGGACTTGATTCTGCAGTTTACCGTGATGGAGCCCTGGACGCCAGGACCAAGGAGTTGCTGGGATTGGTAGCCTCGCTGGTCCTTCGCTGCGATGATTGTATCAGTTATCATGTCATCCAGGCGCGGGATAATGGTGTTACCGATAAAGAGTTTGATGAGGTGATGTCTGTCGGGATGGTTGTCGGTGGGTCCATCACTATACCGCATGTCCGTCGAGCCAAACAGATCTGGAAAGAAATGGAGAAATGATGCGCAGAATATTGTCCCTGGTGTTCCTGGCGACTCTGGTGTTTTCCAACGCTTTTGCCGAAAGTAATCCTCCCGAAGGTATCGACCGCGACTGGTATGTTAAACATTACGATTTCTATACCATCCCCGATACGTTCTATACTTATGAGGGCGAGTTTGTTTTCCCCGAAGGTTTCCATCGCCCCGACTCATCATCGCTGACACCGTTCCAGTTCTGGGTGTCGCATTTCCCCACCTGGCACAGCGGCAAATCGGTTGGCGCCTGGGGTGGGAGTCGCTATCGCGTACCCGATTCCATCTCACGGGTCGTTCATTTTCCATGGCACACGCGCGGTTTTCGCGACTGTGGTATTCCCATCCGCCTGATGGGTGAGTTCCTGCGTTATCAGCATCGAGAATTTGATCTGAAGATCATTCCCAAAAACGGGGTCACCATTACCTACGAAGAGTTTCTCAAAGGCAAACCGGTTTACAACAATCGGGGAGCGCTCCGTTTCAACCCGGACAAACAACGAGACACCAGCATGAAGGAGTTCAATCGCAGCGTGTACCTCGGGATGCGCAACACCACATATCAAAGCCTGACGGCGAACTGTGATTCGATTACACCAATCGAGTTGGCTCCCGGCGATCTCTATGTTGGTCACGATGAAAAATCCAGCGAGGGGTTCGCATATGTAATCATGAACATGCTGGTCAATGACGAAGGGGAAAAGATATATACTTTCGCCACCGGCTGCGCGCTAACCTGCGATTTCCACGTCCCGCTGGTAAGCGAAGATCGGCGTAACCCCTGGTTGACGGTAGAACAAATCATCGAGTACGCACCAGACTTCGAGCAAACAGGTTTTTTCCGTCTTCCCATCCAGTGACAGAGACGGACCAAACAGTAATTGGAATCCGACGGTATGAATGATTCAAAACTGCTCACCGGTATAAGAGAAGATATTCTCCGGCAGACAGGGAATATCCGAAAGCAGCAACTAACATGGCGACGACATTTCCATCGTCATCCCGAACTATCTTTCCACGAATTTGAGACTACCGCTCGACTCAAAGAGATCACCCGGCAACTTGGGCTCAAGCGGCTGCCTCTGAAGATGGAGACCGGTCTGCTGGCTGAACTTGTTGGTCGTAAAAACGGACCGACGGTAGCTATCCGTACCGATATAGACGCATTACCAATCACCGAACAAACAAACCTGCCGTTCAAATCAAAAAATATCGGATGTATGCACGCCTGCGGTCACGACATGCACATAGCCACTGTCCTCGGCGCTGCTGCAATTTTGTCGGCCATGAAAAGTGAACTCCCTGGAAATGTACGGTTCATCTTTCAACCCGCCGAGGAGATGCCGCCGGGAGGGGCGCGTCCAATGATCGCCAACGGCGCCCTTGATGATGTATCAATGATATTCGGGCTGCACGTCGATCCGAACCTTCCGGTAGGTAAGATCAGTCTGAGGGATGGTATCGCTATGGCATCGGTCACCGATTTCGATTTGATCATTCACGGTCGAGCCGTGCATGCTGCCAGACCGCAGGATGGCGTCGATGCTATTGCTGTCGCCGCTGAGGTAATCGAGTCGATCCAGAAAATCATCTCGCGCGAAATTGATCCTATCACACCGGCGGTGATTACGTTCGGGAAGATTTCCGGCGGTATGACGCGGAATACTATTGCCAATCGGGTCGTACTCAACGGCACAGCTCGCGCCCTCTCCGACCGCACCGGCAGTCGAATTCGTGCGCTGGTTAAAAGGACTGTTTCTTCGGTGTGCCGGGCCAGAGGCGCCAGAGCTGAGATAAAAATCGTGTCCGGATACCCGGCGCTTACCAACAACGCCCGAGTCAACAGGCTCCTGGATCGCAATTTTGCCGCTCTCTATGGATCCAGGAACGTCAAGGTCACTGAACTGGTGATGGGAGCTGAAGATTTCGCCTACTATCTCAAGGAAGTTCCCGGCGCAATGTTCCGACTGGGCATTAGAAACAAGAAGATCGGCGCTGACAAACCGTGGCACTCACCGATGTTCGTTGCCGATGAAATTGCCCTTTCGTTCGGATCGGCTCTGCTGGCTGCGGCAGCCTTTGATGCGCTCAGTTCACTGGATCAATGAGATACTTCTTCCTCATTTTGGGTGGGGTGATCGCCCTGCTTTTTTGCACCGCCCTGTCTCCGGCCAATGCAGAGACTGACGATATGGTCACTTTCGCAAATTTCAGTTTCATATACCACGTGGCCAGTTCGATTGACCATGTCTATTTTGCCACCTCCCGCGGAATCACTCGATTCAACAAAAACGAAAACAGGTGGGAACAACCTCTGACAGGTTCGACGGGAATCGATCACAGGGACATCAAGCGCGTCTGGGTTGATACCTTCGACGAGAAGTTGTTCGTCGAAACCGGGCTGGGTTATTATGAATACGATCTACTTTTTGGCAAATGGTTTGGCCGAAACGAACTACCGGCCATCTCCAACGACGCGCGACATGTCGGGGCACCGCCGGTGATGTATCCACCGATATCGTTTAACTACTCTTCTGAGGGACGTCTATTTGATGCCGCCGGCCGCTATTTTGATTACACCGATGTTCTCAATGACAACAGCGGTATGCTTTGGATCGGTACATGGGGTAACGGCGCGCTTCGGGCAGGTGAGACCTCGGGAATCATTGAGCTTATGCCGTTCGGTCTGCTTCAGAACCGAGTCAACGCGATCTATAGGGAAGACAGCATCATTTTCGCAGGCGGCGCTTATTTCGATTCGTACCGATCCGGCATCTCCATTCTCAATATCGAAACCGGTGAGTTCTCATATATTGAATCAGGACTGGACCGTGACTTCCCGACCTGCGATATCAATTCTCTGGAAACCGATAACTGGTATGTTTATGTTGGAACCAATACCGGACTGCTTCTATACGACCGTGAACTTCAGCAGGTGATTGATCAGTTTGACGAGAGCTCCGGCCTTGCCGATGACAATGTTCTTTGCACCAGACTGACCGGGGATACGCTTTTTATCGGAACGGAAAGAGGTCTTGGGCTGCTGGTTTATCAG
>DAOWIM010000261.1 GCA_030640905.1 bacterium | reverse complement strand
GATCACTGTGAGCGATCAATTTTTCACAGAGGTCGGCGTCACAGGCGACCGATCCAAGCGGAGTTTTCCATACGACTTTCGGTCCGTACACCGAGATACCCTCAAAGCCAAACCGATGGACCCCGCCACACAATATCAACTTGTCAAACTTCGTTTCCCGCAGCAGGGCGTAGCTGTGGGCGGCGATTTGACCGGAGTATACCAGTCCGGCATGGGGAACGATCAAGGCGATCAGTTGCCCATCAATGGCCTCGGGCTGGCCAACATTTTCCAGATGCCCCTGAACCATCGTGGCGAGATTATTGCTGTCTCCGGGATAGAATGTTCCAGCCACGGCTGGTTGGCGGGTGATGATTTCATCGGAGCTGACCGGGCGCCAGAGACAAAGCAGCAGTATGATAAGTATGCCGATAGTCTTGTACATAGTATATGAGCCTTTCCGCAGCCGAAATTCCAGGCGGAAGTCCGGCGGCAAAATATCTGTCGTTTTCATTATCTTTCCGTTATAATTAGTATATGAGTAAGGTAGTGGTCGTCAAGTCTCAAGACCGCGAGTTACGGCAACCTCTCACGCGGGCAGAGTACAATCTTTTTCTGACAGCCGGACTACGAGCCCTAACTGGGGAGCCAAATGCGGTCGCCGCCCTGCGAAAATTGCTGCCGCCGGGTGTGGTGGGGATGAAAACCAATTGTCTGGCCGGCAAAGCCAACTCAACTCCAGTCGCTTTAACCGAGGCGCTCGCTGATATGCTGATCAAAACCGACCGTGACGCCAACGACATCGTCGTCTGGGAGCGGACCAGTCGAGAACTGGCCGAAGCCGGGTACGAGCTAAACGCGGCCTCAACGGCAATACGATGCCTCGGAACCGATGCCAATGGTGTCGGTTACAGCGATCAATTCTACTCGTACGGTGAAGTAAACTCGTTAGTCAGCCGCATTATCACACGAGTGGTTGATTTCAATATCAACTTGCCGGTTCTGAAAGACCATTCTATTGCCGGTCTTTCGGCTGGCTTGAAAAACATGTATGGCGCCATTCATAACCCGAACAAATACCACGGCGATAATTGCAATCCGTTCTGTGCTCATGTGGCCAATCTGACACCGATCAGATTAAAAAATCGCCTGACCATTATTGACGCTGTCAGGGTTCAATATAATGGCGGGCCGGCGTATGTCGGCAGCTATCTTCACTATTATGGTGGCTTGGTGATAGCGACCGATCCGGTGGCGGCTGATCGTGTTGGACTTGAAATCCTGGAATATATCCGCGCCACAAACAATCACCCACCGCTGGCCCAGGTTGAGCGTCCGGTACAGTATTTGAAAACTGCCGCGGAGATCGGTCTGGGAATTGCCGAGCTGGACGATATTGATCTTGAGGTTCTTGATATTGACGTAACCGGCAACGCCAAAGAGGGGACGCTTTTCTGATGAAGCGACGGACGTTCGTAAAGTGTGTCGGATGTGGAGCTGCGGCGATGGCGGCCTCGCATACGGAGTTGTTGCCGGAGTTTATGCGTGGCGTAGAGAATGCGTGTGCGTTCGATTTCACCAAACAACTTTCAACGGTCGAAGCGCGCTATTACCGGAAGCTTGAGGGTGGCGGCATAGAGTGCGAGCTTTGTCCGCGTCATTGTCGGGTCACTGATCTGGAGCGTGGCTATTGTGGCGTCAGAGAGAACAGGGGTGACACTTACCATACGCTGGTTTACGGTTTGCCATGCGCTTTTAACATCGATCCTATCGAGAAGAAACCGCTCTATCATTTTTATCCGGGCACTACCGCGCTGTCGTTGGCGACCGCCGGGTGTAATGTTAACTGCAAGTTCTGTCAGAACTGGGAGATTTCACAGTCGCGCCCCGAGCAGACGAACAATCTCGACATTCCTCCGGCCTCGATTGTTGACGTTTGCAAGTCACGCCGGATTCCTACAATTGCATACACTTACTCTGAGCCGGTCATCTACTATGAGTACATGTACGACACGGCGGAGCTGGGGCGGGAAGACGGAATCAAGTCGGTGATGATTACCGGCGGATACATTGAGGAAAAACCGCTGGCGGATCTGATTCGGCAACTTGACGCCATCAAAGTCGATCTGAAGTCGATACGTGAAGATTACTATCGCGATATCGTCGGCGGTGAACTCAAGCCGATTCTTGATAGATTGATCCAAATAAAAACTGCCGGCATCTGGCTTGAGTTGGTCTATCTGGTGGTGCCGACCCTTAACGATACAGACGCGGAGTTTCGGGACCTGGCTCGGTGGGTCAAAAAATACCTTGGCGCCGACATACCGATCCACTTCTCACGTTTTCACCCTCAGTACCTGTTGCGCGATCTTCCTGTCACACCTCAACGAACCCTCGAGCGAGCATTGGGAATCTGTCAGGCCGAGGGGCTGCAGTTTGTTTATCTTGGAAATGTACCGGGTCATCACGCCGAATCAACCTACTGTCCCAAATGCGGTCAGATTCTTATCCAGCGTCGCGGATACCGGATAGTGCAGAACAACTTAAACGGCAACCGTTGCAACGAGTGCAATCGGGAGATCCCCGGTCGGTTCTAAATGAGACGCAAAGCTTTTTTACTCGGGGTGTATGCGACAGGCGGCCAGGTACTGCTGCTGCGCGAACTGATTTCATCGCTGCATGGTGGCGAGTTGATTATTGGCACCTCGCTTTTCGGCTGGTTGATCTGGGTAGCGATAGGCGCGACTCTGGGCGGTCGATCAAAGCGACCGACAGCAACGACGGCGCTGTTTCTGGTGGCGTCAATACTTCTACCGGTCATGATCGCAGCCACACGCCTCATTCCTTTTGTAGTCACCGATGTGGTCGGCGAACTAATTCCACTCAGCACGGCGGCGCTGATTTCGGTGATAGCAATGTTTCCAGTCGGGATATTCTCCGGCTGGCTGTTTTCTTCCATAGCGCGCGAGGGTAGCGTCACCGGCGATTCAATCGTAACAGTTTACCTCTGGGAAGGCATTGGCGCTTTTGCCGCCGGGGTGGTGACCGTCGTTTTGGCGGGGAACGTGCTTTCAACATTGGAGACGACAGTAGCAATTGCCTTGCTGGTAATTATTTTTGCGCCGTTCACCAATGAGAGAAGGCCATCGTCGCGACAGAAGTTCGTTCACGGAATTGTCGCCGTCGGTATGCTGACGGTTGTTCTTGCGTTCAATGCTGATCTTGCGATTGATCGCTTCAAGTATGATTCGTATTCGGTGGAAATGTCATTTGATACACCGTACAGTCACCAGACGATTCTGACGCGCGATAGCTCGGTCATTCTACTGACCGACAATGTCGTTGAGGCAACATCGCCGGATATACAGACAGCCGAGAATCTTCTCATACCGCCGTTGATATACATGCCTGAGGGTGAATGCGAAGTACTGTTGATCGGCAGGGCGGAGTTTGGGGTTGCGCAATTGGTCGACTCGTTGCCGGGCTTACACATTACAGCGATTGATCCCCGCGCGAAACTGACTGCAGGGCTAGTCGACATTCTCCCCTCCCACAGTGGAATCTTCAGAGTGGAAAGTGACGCGGCGCGTTTTGTCACACGCATGTCCGAACTGAACAAGTATGACATTGTCATTCTCAATGTCGGGGAGCCGGGTACCTATCGGGTCAGCGGAATCATCACCGGTGAATTTATGGCGGTGTTGAAACTACTTATGAAAACAAACGGCGTGCTGCTTCTTCCGACTCGATACGATACCGACCGTTACGTTACAACCGAAACAACACAACTGCTTGGTCCGATGGTTAACGTGTTGCGGAGTTCCTTTGACCATGTGTCGATCTGGCCCGGAGCATCGACACTGCTGCTGGCGTCGGACGGTGATCGCTTCAACATGGAGTATGACTCGATTATCGCACGTATTGATAGTCTGCCTTACCAGCCTCGGTATGTCAGCGACAGCTATTTGTTTGATCGACTCGACCCACTGAAGATCGACCGACTGTGGGGGGCACTCAACGACGCAACGATGAGCAACAGTCTCGACCGACCGATCCTGCCGCACTATCAGGCATACTACCGGGCATCACCGGAGAGTTTCGACCGGCGGTTTATAGCTCTGATGTTTTCGGGTCGGGCGTTGCCGTACGTGATAGGTGGCATTCTCATAATCACGTTGGCGGCTACCGTGTGGTCTGGCATGCGACGCCGAACATTCGGCTTGTTCGTTTACGTGGTGGCCGGAATTGTGTCGTTGAGTCTCGAGTTGATAGCATTCTACGTTCATCAGGCAGTCGCCGGTTCGTTATATTCGGAGGTTGCCATTCTCATCGGTGTATTCATGCTGGGGTTGTCGGTTGGAACGTACTTTGCACATCGGGCCGGCGACTTTGGGGTTGAGATCGGTTCGTTGGTTATGCTTCTGGTTGCGGGGCTTTGGTATTATCATACGTTCCGAAACATTCAACCCGATGTTCTGCTTATCTACCACATTGGATTCTTGTTCGTTACCGCGCTGGCGACCGGCGGGCTTTTTGTGGCGGCGACCAATCGTTACTACTACGGCCGTTCGCTTCGTAATCGCGGACTTGGTTATGCTGCGGAGTTGATCGGTTCGGCAATAGGCGCGCTGACCGCAACAACTATTCTGCTGCCGATCATTGGCCTGTCGGCACTGTTGATCGCGCTGTCGGTGGTGACGGGCGTTACTCTGGTCTGTTCCATAATTATTGGTCGGCCCGGATAAGAGGCCTGAGAGGCCGTTGGAAAACTCTTTATAACGGCGCTATGACGGCGGACACACTTAGAACAGGCTTCGCCTGCCCGCCGCTACGCGAGGAGGGGATGACGTCCCGCGTAGAGGGCGGCTTTACGTCGCCCGTTCTCAACCCCACGATACAGTAAACTCATAGCAAGAACGCGTTTTCAATAACCTACTAAGTCTGCTGCTGGGGTGTCGGTGGCTTTTTCTTCAGGAGAATTTGATTTTCTGTCGAACGTGATTCGCCAACCGAAGTAATATAGATCGCCGGGCGGTCGCTTACCGGACAGGCAAACTCACACGCTCCACAACCGGTGCATAGAGCGGCGTCGACGTAGGGACGTTTTACCGCGACTTCTTTGCCGCGACTATCGGTTATGATCTCATCCTTGAAATAGATAGACTTCGGCGAGGTTGGACACCATTCCTCGCAAACGATACAAGGTGTAGCCATCGCCCACGGCAGACAACGACCGCGATCAACAAACGCCGTCCCGATCCGATTGGGTGGTACTTCTTTGTCGCCCACCTTTTGTTGCATTGTCAACTCCGCGATAGCGCCGGTCGGGCAGACCTGACCGCACAGCGTGCACGATGGTTCGCAGTAGCCGATTTTCGCTATCAGGATCGGTGTCCACATGCCTTCAAAGCCGGCTTCCAGCAGAGTCGGGTGCAGGGCGTTATTGGGACAGACGCGCATACATTGGCCGCACCGAATACAACGAGCAATAAAATCCTCCTCAGGCGTTGCGCCCGGTGGACGAATCATGTACGGGTTGGCGTTGACCTTGAAGGCATCACCGGACCGGAACAATGGAAAGAGAGCCAGGCCGCCAACGACCGAAGCGACCGTTTTTCGACGCGTGATGTCAACCTTTGGCGTACCGAGAGGGTTGGCCTTTGTTGCTTCTTGATTGGGGAAGAAAGTAAACTTGAGTGATCCTTTTGGACAGGAAGCCTGACAGTTAAGACAGAGATGGCATTCCGGTTGCCGCCACTTGGAGCCGATATCAGGATTGTCCGCTCCCTGGCACGATACCAGGCAGAGGTTGCATTGGTCGCAGGAGGACTCATCCTTTTCCAATCCGAAAATCGCAAAGCGTGAGAAGATGCCAAACAGCGCACCGAGCGGACAAATCGCGCGGCACCAGAAGCGAGTGAAAACACGGTTGAGGACGAGTATGATTCCAAAGAACAGGCCGATTGTTATGATCCCATGAAAATGAGCCTGTCGGAATGGCAGCATCACCGGAGCGATCAGATCGTAGGCGAACTGTGCGCTGTTCATGATCGGTGGGAAACCGGTATCTTTGCACAGGCCAAGAATTCCCAGCGCCGTTGTGTGGAGCATCGGCAGCACAGCGGTGCCCAGTGATCGGGCCAGAAGTGGTAACGGATCAAGCAGGCCGACCTGCAAAACGCCGGTGATAGCGCCGCCGAGAAAAACAAGCAGCACATAGTATTTGATTCGCTGGTACTTCTTGTATCGATTCGACTCAACGATCCTGGTACCCTTACGTGATTTTCGTTCCGAGCCGATTTCCGACACCCAGTGATTGAGACTTCCCAGCGGACAGACCCAGCCGCAGAAAAAGCGGCCGATAAATATAGTTGGAATGAGAATCACCAATGACCATAGCAAATCTTTATAGAGGGTGCCGGTAGAAAGAAGAGTAGCTAAAGCCGTCAGTGGATCAAATTCCAATGCGATTGATACCGGATATGGCAACATGATCTCCGATGGATCGGCCGGGTTGAAGCTGACCTCAAAAGTAGTTTTCAGGATTAACCAGAGGAAGATCAGGAAGAACACAACCTGCGAGATGCGGCGAAGATTTCGGACGGTGCGAACTGTCATCAGGCAATCTCTTTGTAACCGACAGATCGATAGTCCAGCGAACCGAGTCCGGTCTTTTCGGCAAGAACGATATGGCCGACCTGGTTACCTTCGAGGCCGAGGAATTCACAGGCGCGGGAGTCGGCGGCAACCTGATCAGTGGCGCATATGACAGAGTTTTCGATAGCGACATCATCGAGTGATCCACCGGTCGGTCCTCCGCGCAGGAGAACGCGGGTGGCATCGATAACCGTCAGGGTCGGGCGTCCGAAGGCAGCGAGGTCGACAATCGATTGGTCGATCTGTTGATGCAACTGATTACGTCGTCCTCCGATCATGCCGTAGAGATTCTTCATGGCGAGGGTGCACGATGAAAGCGAATGTTGCTTGACAATCGGCATGTTGATCAGACGGTCACAGTTGATGAAGTGTTTAAGCACCGGCCAGGTTGTCAAGAGTTCCCCGCCCATGTTAGTCATGAGGAAATCATCCGGCTGTGCGAGGATGACATCAGCGCCCGCCTCTTCCACAGCGTTCCTTATTCCGGAACGGAGGAAACAACGACGGGCCTCATTGCATGTAACATCGGTGACGATCACTTTTGTGGCTCCGGCTTCAAGGCATAGCCGTGCCATCTCGCCGACCAGCAATGGGTTGGTGGTGGCCGCCTGCTGAGGGGTGCGGTCCCAGCCAACGTTCG
>DAOWIM010000286.1 GCA_030640905.1 bacterium | reverse complement strand
GAACCGATGCTATGGAACGCGAAATGGCTTTCATGTTCGCCTCCAAGTCCGGAAGGTTGGTCTATCACATCGATGAAGCTCTCCGGAGGATCGACGAGGGCACTTTCGGTATCTGTGAAAAATGCGAAGAGCCGATCAGTACTGCTCGCCTGGAAGCTGTGCCGCACGCTCGTATGTGTATCGAGTGTAAGTCAGCCGAAGAGAGAAAAAGGTAGGACGGCCTGAACGACAACTGTTTGAAAAACACCGCGTGGCCGATCATCATTATCGCACTGGTCGTACTCTCAGATCAGGTGACCAAACTCTGGGCGCTTAGCGCCCTCACCGACCAACCTCCTGTCGAACTCTTCGGCAACCTTCTCGCCTTTACACTCGTTTTCAATCAAGGCGGCGCTCTCGGCACCAGCCTTGGCTCATCGACATACTATCTTGTCTCCGGTCTGTTGATTCTCACCTTTCTTCTATACTATCTGTATCACCATCGTCAGTACCCGGTTTATTCCTGGCCGCTATCGTTTATCGCCGGGGGAGCAATCGGGAACATTATTGATCGAATTCGTCTGGGGCATGTTATCGATTTTATCGACGTTGACATTCCCGATATAGACCTCTTCGGCTTCCATCTTGAACGCTGGTGGACATTCAACATTGCCGATGCCGCTATCAGTTGCTCGATTGTATTTCTAATCATCCACTTGCTCTTCTTTCACAAACGGCAAGCCGCCTCAAGCGAAAACTCCCGCAACACATCCGAACAGAACTGATCGTCACCCGCTCGACTACAACCCCCACCGAAGTGCTCCTTGACAAATCCGACATCTCCGGCTATATTGCTTTGTCATCTTGAGTTAAACTTCTGAGTACTACTGTAATCGGACGAACGTAACTCATCGCGGAAGGAGTAACTAATGAGATTTTTGATTGCATTGCCAGTTGCCGCCATACTTTGCATGAGCGGCAGTGTTTTTTCGCAGCAGAGCACGACCGGACCGGTGCCGCCACATGGCGTTGACCGCGGCCTTGCTCGTGTTTCCCCTGAGCAACAGGTAGTAATCTCGGGAGTGCCGACGTACATATGGCAGCACGGGTGCGGTCCCACGGCGATCGGGATGGTGATCGGCTACTGGGATGCAAATGAGTATCCGAATCTCGTATCCGGTGATGCGAACACGCAGACGGCGGCAGTCAACGCCATGATGGCCTACGACAGCGAATCTCCATCCTGTGGTGGCGTCGCATCAGATCACTACCAGGACTACTCCTGCCCGATTGACTATTACCCCACCATGTACACAGACAGGTCTGAGACGGGCGGCGTACATGCCGATAACTGTGTGGCCGATTATATGCTGACTTCCAGGAGTGCACAGGGAAATTATTACGGCTGGAGTTGGATGTCGCACGTACCACAGTCTTTCACCGCGTATGCCAACACGATGCATCCGGAGGGAAACCCGGCCGCCGCCAATTACTACTGGTCTTCGGGGCTGTGGGAACTCTACAAGACTGAGATTGATAATCAACGACCGGTAGTGCTTCTGGTTGACACCGACGGAAACGGCAACACTGATCATTTCGTAACCGGGATAGGCTACAACGATGAGACAAACCAGTACTGCATTCATGACACGTGGGATAACCAGGTACACTGGTTTTTCTGGCGGCCGATGGGCGGCGGTCGCACCTGGTCGATATACGGTTACACGAAGTTCCATCTTGACTTCATCTGCATCGATAGTGACGGCGATGGTTATGGCGATCCCGGCCACCCCGAGAACATGTGCCAGGACGATAATTGCCCCGACGTTCCCAATCCGCTACAAGAGGACTCAGACGGTGACGATCTTGGCGATCTGTGCGATAACTGCCCATATCATTTCAATCCCGGCCAGGAAGATACCGACGGCATTCCTCCCGGTGACGCCTGCTGTTGTATCAATATTCGTGGCAATGCCAACGGCGATGGGGACGACTTCGTAAATATTTCCGACGTCACATATTTAGTTGACCATTTGTTCGGCGTACCGTTGGGGCCAATTCCGCCCTGCCCGAACGAGGGCAACGCCAACGGCGATGAAGACGGTTTTGTCAACATTTCCGATGTCACCTATTTGGTTGATCACCTCTTCGGGGTACCGCTCGGTGATCCGCCACCGGCGTGCCCATAGCTGGAGAAATGTCATGTTGAGCGTAGTCGAAGCATGGTCCGAACATCAAAAGTGACAGTATGCCCGGAAGGTCACCCTTCAAACGAGGTGTGCGGGCCGGTATAATATGGTCTATTGAAAAAAACGCTCGAACCGATACATAAGTAATACAGGAGTGACAACATGAAATTTGCACCGATTATACTAAGTACAATACTGTTACTTGTCGCAGCAATACCTACAACTGCGGCAACCGGCAACGTTGAAGCTAACTCAAGCACGCCGGACTATTATATCTATCAGGGTGAGCCTGTACGGATGCAACTTGATCCGGGGCGACTGCTGGTTCGATATGCACCCGATGCCACTGAGCTGGAACGGTCTGGCCTGTTGGCCAAAGGTGCAATCAATCTTGCTGCTGAAGTTACCGCCGAAACCGCCCACTGGCAGATGCTCGGCACTGAAACTCCGATGAACGGAGCTGTCGGCGTCAACGGCACTATCAACGAGCTGACGGCATTGCCACAGGTCGCTTTTGTCTCACCTGTATTTAATGCCCCGTATGGCGGCTGGGTGACGATGACCCCCGAAATCCTGATCCGCATCAAACCCGATTATCTTGCCGAAGCCGACGCAATTATTGCCGAGTTAGCCCCCGGTTTAGAAATTGTCAGCCGCAACTTTGCCAACCTCCCCGGCACTTATTATCTCAGGACAACTTCTCGCAACGGGTACGATGTGCTGGCGCAGGCCAATGAACTCTCGCTTGATCCCCGCGTGAAATGGGCCGAGCCGGACATGATGGCGCAGGTCCTGTTGGGTGATGATGAGACCGACCGGCACGATCCGGACGCACTCGTCATTAACGACGATAACTCTGCAATCTCTTCCGGCGGTGG
>DAOWIM010000274.1 GCA_030640905.1 bacterium | reverse complement strand
GCTAAGGAATGCGTCGCCCGGTTAGTAGGGAAATGGTAACTATTTAACAGTCAAACAGGAGGAGTCTACCGTGACGGAGGAACATTACCAGCGACCGAAGATCACAAACGAACGAGAATTCAAGAGTTGCCACGATAAGGCGATTGTTGAGTATCAGACAATAGTCACAGAGCTCATGGGTATTCCAGCCACACCGGATAACGCTGCGAAGCGGACCGAACTCAGAATCAAACTGGAAGAGGCCGGTCGCAAGGTTCTAAAGTGTATTGATATCCTGTTTAAGGACTGAAGTTTGTGATGCTGGTTGGACTATAGATATCAAACTAGTTCTCAGCACAAACGAACCCACTCATCCTTTCACCACTATATTAAGCAAACGGCCTTTAACAAAGATCTTCCGGACGACATCCTTGCCGCCAATATGCCTTTCGACCTTCTCACATGCAAACGCAGCCTTCTCGACCGTCTCTTGATCAGCATCGGCCGACACCTCTATAGTATCGCGAAGCTTCCCGTTGACCTGCACCGCAATCTTGATCAGATCACCCACCACCGCGGCTGGATCATGCACCGGCCAGCTTGATTTGAAGACCGAATCACTAAATCCGGCCCGAGCCCACAATTCCTCTGCCAGATGCGGCGTCAGCGGAGCGGCCAGTTGGATTGTTTTCAATATAATGTAGTCGTTGAGTTGGTCATTGCTAATCGTAACCAAATTGTAGTCTCGAATCAGTTCCATCAGAGCCGAAATAGTCGTATTAAACTGAAGCCGGGTGAAATCCTCAGTGGCTCGGGCAATCGTCTGGTTCAACTTGACATAGACCGATTTATCATCGCTGCTCAATTTGTCACACTTAAAGTGTTGCTTTAAGTCAGGGGAAGAGCCTCGTAATTTCCTGACTATTGGGTAGAGCCGTTTGTAAGCAAACTTCTCGACACCGGTGACCGACTCATCGCTCCAGAGTACCTCTTTATCTGAAGGTGCGGCGAAAAACATCGCCAGCCGAGCCACATCAACCCCGCGCTCGTCCATCAACTGGATCGGCGAAGTAGCATTGCCTTTCGACTTGGACATCACCCTGCCCTCAGAATCACTGACCATACCGTGATTGAATAACCTTTTGGCCGGTTCATCATCTTTGGTCCATCCGATATCTTTGAGGAACTTGTGGAAAAACCGGAAATAGATCAAATGGCCGGTGGCGTGACTAATCCCGCCAACATACAGATCAACCGGCAACCAGCGGCGCACGTTCTCGATATCGAACGGTTCGGCGTCGTTATTGGGATCGATATATCTCAGATAGTACCACGACGAGCAGACAAACGTGTCCATCGTATCAGGATCGCGCTGGGCCTCTCCCCCGCACTCGGGGCAGGTCGTGTTCATAAACGCCTCAACATCGGCCAGCGGTGACCGTCCTTTGGGCTGGTAGTCCGTGATATCGGGCAGGACTACCGGCAACTGGTCATCAGGGACCGGAACTTCGCCACATTTCGGGCAGTGGATGATCGGAATTGGGCAACCCCAGTAACGTTGACGGGATATTGACCAGTCCTTGAGCTTGTAATTGACTTTATTCCGCCCAAATCCTTGCTGTTCGGAGTAGGCTGTAGTCTCAGAAATCGCCTTTTCGCCGGAGAGTCCATCGAACTGCTCGGAGTTGACCATCGGGCCGTAATCGACAAACGCGTCATCCATCGTCTCGGCATCGAGGGTCGTCTTTTCATCCGGATGAATCACCACGCGGATCGGGATATCATACTTTTTCGCAAACGCAAAATCGCGGGTGTCATGAGCCGGGACAGCCATCACCGCACCGGTACCATAACCGGCCAGCACATAATCCGCCACCCAAAGTTGTACCCGTTCGCCGTTGAACGGGTTGATGGCGTACCGTCCGGTGAAGACACCATCCTTCTCATCGCCGACCGCCGTCCGCTCTATGTCGGTCTTTGCCTGGGCCTTACGTGTATATTCCTTGACTCGTTCAACATACTCACCTTCGAGATTCAACCGATCAAGTATTTCGGCCTCGGGAGAGATAGCCATAAAAGTGACGCCGTAGATCGTATCGGGACGGGTGGTGAAAACCGGCAGCTTCTCCCCCGACTCCTCGATAGTAAAATCAATCTCCGCGCCATAGGAGCGACCGATCCATTCACGCTGCATCGTCTTGACATTCTCGGGCCAGTCGGAGAGTTTGTCGAGGTCATCGACCAGCCGATCAGCATAGTCGGTAATCTTGAAATACCACTGAACCTGATCTTTTTTCTCAACCAGGGTGTCACATCGATCACAGCGGCCATCCTTGACCTGTTCGTTCGCCAGCACGGTCTTATCTTCCGGACACCAGTTAACAAACCCGCGTTTTCGATAGGCGAGTCCCTTTTTCAGCAGTTGGATAAACATCCACTGCGTCCACTTGTAATAGTCGGGTAGGCATGACGTCACCTCGCGCGACCAGTCATACGATATGCCGACCTTCTGCAAAGTAGCGCGGGAGACTTCGATATTCTCAAGCGTCCACTTCTGTGGTGGAATATCGCGCTGGATCGCTGCTCGTTCGGCGGGCAGTCCGAAGGCATCCCAGCCAAACGGGTGCAGGACCTCTTTGCCAAGCATCATCTGCTGCCGGGCGATAGCGTCACCGATAATGTAGTTGCGAAAATGCCCCATGTGGATGTCGCCGGAGGGATAAGCAAACATCACCAACATATAGAACTTATTGTCTTTATCCGGCTTGTCGGTCGCTCTATAGAGACCGGTCGAATCCCAGTGTTTTTGCCACCGGGCTTCGATTTCTTTAAAGTCGTATCTGGCTGTTGTTGTCTCGTCGGTCGTCATTTACTTTCTCTTTTCCTCTTAGCAATCGGCACGAATATAAGAAAAAAAAGCCTGAAGAGCAGCAATTTTAGCGGATTAGGGCGGCTTGATCGTATTACGAAGACGGCCGGTCTCACGAGTTCGGTCACGCGAAATCGAAGGACCAGCCGTAACATAATTATGACCTGTGTTCAAGAACAGGCGACATAAAGCCGCCCTCTACGCGGTAAATCAGTTCCTACCCGCGTAGGGGCGGGGCTTGTCTCCGCCCTTGTCACCCGTGAGGCGGTTGCGCCCGAAGAGCCGGTTAAACGCAATCGTCCCGCCGGACAGTCCGTTTGTTACCGACCCTTTCCACTGTTCCAGTAGCCTGAGCGGCCCGGTCGAGAGTTTTCGCTCCACTGAGAACGGCGTATCGTAGCCATAGACGGCGATTCGACCCCGCGAAAGATCGGTATCAGTTGCTTCCGGAAAACGCATGGAATAGCCATATCGGTATCCGGCCTTCTGCGCCGCCGCCGTTACCGTTTCATTGTGACGGCCAAAGGGATAGCTTAATGATACCACTTCTTTGCCGGTCAACTCTTCCAGTATCGATCGCGAACGCTTCAGTTCGTCATCCAACTGCTTTGGTCCGAGCGATGTCAGGTCGGTGTGCGAATGTCCGTGCGATCCAAACTCGACTCCCAGTTCCGATAGCTCCCGCAGCCGAGATCGGTCCAGATGATTTGTCGCACCGAACAGATAAGTGTAATCCCACGAGTTGGCTTTGCCGATCCATCCGGTTGGCATAAAAACGAGCGGTTGAAACGAAAACTCCTCCATCAGGGCCGGTAGATAGTCCCACAAGTGCAGGTAGCCGTCATCGAATGAGATATTCAGCACCGGAGCAACAGTGTCTTTCGATTTTGCCATATCCGTTGACGCGAACTGATAACCGGTAGAACGCAGACGATGCAACAATTGTCGAAATCGTCGCGGGGAGTAATTGGTGGAACTGAAACTAAATTTGGGTGAGAGCCGGTGAAAAGTCAGAACTGCTGGGAGGCTGTCACTATCAGAAGACATGAGCGATATCATCGCGTTCGGCTGGACCCAGAACAGCAGCAGCCATTCGACTTCGATCTACTATCTGATTGGTAAGCGTCAGCACATCGGTCGGCGTCACACGATCAATTTCCCGCAACACTTTGGAAAGCTGGTGAAACTGCCCATACATCAACTCGTAGCGTCCGAGACGATTCATGCGCGCCATCGTTGATTCCATCCCGAGCATGATATTGCCCTTGAGTTGGTTTTTGGTCTGATCCAGAACGTTGCTGGCGAGCTTTTTCTTCTTGAGTCGCTCGATCTCAACCAAGATGATATCGACCGCCTGCCGCAGATGGGTACCATCGGTTGCCGCGTATGCTCCAAAGATTCCCTTGTCGCGATAGAAATCGAGGAAAGTGTATACGGCGTAGGCCAGGCCCTTTTGTTCTCTGACTTTTTGGAACAGCACCGAAGACATCCCCCCGCCAAGATGCGTACTTAGCAGCATAGCAGCCATTTTTTCATCGGAGGTATAGTTAATGCCGGGAAATCCGAGGCAAACGTGCGTCTGCTGGTTGTCATCCGGTTTGATAATCAAACGAGTGTGATCAGTGCTCGGCGACGTGGATGGCGTTTCGGAGGTGCCGGTTGGGAAGACAAATTTCTCTCTTGCCAGCCGTACCAGTTTCCGATGACTGATCGATCCCGAGGCCGCGACCACAATCGAACCGGCTCGATAGTGACGATTGATATAGTTGGTAACGGTCTTGCGTGGCATCTCCGTGATCGTCTGCATTGAGCCCATGATCGGTCGGCCCAGAGGATGGTTGCCCCAGAAAGCTTCGGCAAAAAGATCGTGAATATGCTCGGAAGGGTTATCTATCGTCTCCTTGATCTCTTCACAGATGACCTGCTTTTCCCGCTTGAGATTGGACGGGGTCAGGGTCGCATTGGAGAGCATATCGGCCAGCACATCGATAGCGATTTCCAGATGCTCGTCCATGACACGAACGACGTAACAAGTTTGTTCGCGCGAAGTAAACGCATTGAGAACACCGCCAATCGACTCAATTTCGGAGGCAATCTTGCGGGCTGTCCGTCGGCGGGTACCTTTGAACAACATGTGCTCGATAAAATGGGAAGCGCCGGCTTCATGGGGTGCTTCGCATCTGGAGCCAACATCAACCCAGATACCGAGCGATATTGAGCGGACCGAGGGCATTTTTTCGCTAACTACCCTCAGTCCATTCTTTAGAACGGTTTTCTGATATTGATCAGGAACCGGTTTCATCTAATCGAACCTCTGTCGCTATCGTCGCGGTCGGCTCGGTCTGCGGGGGCCACCACGGTTTCCGCTACGAGCAGGGCGATCACTGGGAGTCGGTTCAAAACCATGCAAGACGCGCTCCGATAGACGTATCTTGCCTTCGCTGTCTATGTTGATGACTTTGACGTCGAATCTGTCGCCAATCTTGTAACTGTCTTCAACACTATTGACACGCTCACCACTGCCCAACTCCGAAACATGAACGAGACCATCGGTTCCCGGAAGAATCTCGACAAAGACGCCAAAGGCAGCTACGCGTCTGACAACACCGGGATAGGTGCGACCGATCTCGGCTTCTTCAACAATAGCTTCAACCCGTTCCTTCGCGGCCAGTCCAGCGGCGGCTTCTACCGATGAGATCAAAACGGTACCGTCATCATTGATATCTATTTTAGCACCGGTTTCCTCAACAATGCTGCGAATCATCTTGCCACCAGGGCCGATCACCTCGCCGATTTTGGCCGGGTTGATCTTAATAGTGATAATGCGTGGCGCATACTCACTCAGATTATCCCGATGGGTCGATATTGTGGCATTCATGCTCTCAAGAATACTCAGACGGGCGTTGCGAGCTTTGCCCAGAGCGGTTTCCATTGTGGCGATATCCAATCCGGCAATCTTGATGTCCATCTGGATAGCCGTGATGCCTTCGGTGGTGCCGGTGATCTTGAAATCCATGTCTCCAAAATGATCTTCGTCACCAAGGATATCGGTCAGCACAACGACCTTTTCCCCTTCCTTAATCAATCCCATTGCGATTCCAGCAACGGCGGTCTTGATCGGAACACCGGCATCCATCAACGCCAGCGAACCACCGCAGACTGAAGCCATCGATGAGGAACCGTTCGATTCCATAATATCGGAAACAAGACGCAACGTGTATGGGAACGCGGTTTCACTGGGGATAATAGGGCGCAAAGCACGTTCGGCCAGAACTCCGTGACCAATCTCGCGACGGCTGGTTCCCCGAATCGGTCGGGCTTCACCGGTGGAGAACGGCGGGAAATTGTAGTGCAGCATATAGCTCTTGGTTGACTCACCTTCCAGCTCGTCAAGGCGCTGTTCGTCAAACTTGGTGCCGAGGGTAGCGGCCACCAGGGCCTGCGTCTGGCCGCGGGTGAACACAGCCGATCCATGAGCGCGCGGCAGGAAGCCGACATCACAGATGATCTCCCTGATATCGTCGGGGCCACGACCATCAATACGCACATTCTCGTTGAGAATCATGTCTCGCATTGACTGTGAGTCGAGATCGTGGAGGACTTTCTTGATGTCCTTGGTATCGTCCGGATATTCCTCTTCGAGCGCCTCAAGTATCTCGACACCCAGTTTCTTCTTGGCGTCGCGTCGCTCCTCTTTGTCGGCAATGCGAGTGTATTCGTCAAAGCGTTGGCCAACCATCTCGGTGACCTTGGCCTTAAGCGCATCGTCAATTGAGACAGCCGTATATTCGAATTTCTCCTTGCCGCAAACCTGACGCAATTCTTCTATTTTTTCGATGATGATCTTGATGTGGTCATGTCCAAACTGCAGCGCCGCAACTATGTCAGCTTCGGAGACTTCGCTGCCGCCACCTTCGACCATCGCGACACTGTCAGCGGAACCGGCCATTGTGATCGTCAGATCGGAGTCTTCCAGGGTGTCAATGGTCGGATTGATCACAAACTGACCGTCAATACGCCCCACCCGCACACCGGCTACCGTCTTTGCAAAGGGTACATCGGAAATCGCAAGCGCCGCACCGGCACCGGTCATGGCCAACACGTCGGTATCGTTTTTCTGGTCGTGCGAGATAACGTATGCAATAACTTGTGTCTCGCTCTGAAAATCATCAGGAAACAACGGTCTGATGGGACGATCAATACAACGAGCTGAAATTGTTTCCTTCTCGGAGGGACGCCCCTCTCTCTTGAAGAAGCCACCGGGGATCTTTCCCGCGGCGTAAGATTTTTCCCGATACTCGACGGTAAGGGGGAAAAAATCAAGCGTGAGTCTTGGTTCGGTGCCAGCACAAACGGTGCATACGACCATGGAGTCGACATATCTTACAGTAACAGCGCCATTGGCCTGTTTGGCCAGTCTGCCGGTTTCGATGACCATAGTCCGGCCACCGAGTTCAAATTCTACTTTATTTGGCATGTTCTAATCAGTTCCTTTTAGCGACGCAACCCGAGTTGCGAAGTGAGCTGGCGGTATCCAACGATATCGCGATCTTTTAGGTAATCGAGGAGGCGGCGTCTCTTGCCGACCATCTTCATCAAACCGAGCCGTGAGTGGAAATCCTTCTTGTGATCTTTCATGTGTTCTGTAAGATCGTTGATCCGCTGAGTCAACAGTCCGATCTGCACTTCCGGCGATCCGGTATCTGTCTCGTGCAGACGGTTTTCAGCTACGATCTTAGCTTTCTGGTCCTTTGTGAAGGACATAGCTATTCTCCCTTTCAATTATGTGTATAACGTTTTCTTTGTCTTTAGCAATCTGATCAACCAGTCGATCAGTATTTTCAAATTTCTGATTTGCGCGAATGAAGTGTGTCGGGCAAACCAGCATCTCTTCATCGTAAATATCGCGGTCAAAGTCAAATATATTTGCCTCAACCGAGATTCTGTCTTCCGGATTAAATTGATTCCTCCCGATAAACATCATGCCGTTCTTCTCTTCTGTGCCAACCTGCACCCAGCAAGCGTAGACACCCTCGGGCGGTAGTAGTTTTCTTGGGCCAACACGAACGTTGGCGGTCGGATATCCAAGCTTCCGTCCCAGCCCGATACCGCGTTCGACCTTACCACATATAGCATAGTCATGACCGAACATTCTGAGCGCTTCCTCAAAATTGCCGCCGGTCAGCGCGGTGCGGATTCTGGAGGAAGACACCGCCTGGTCTTTATAGACCACCGGTTGCACAACTTCCATCTCATAGTTGTGTTTCCGGCCAAGGCGCTGTAGTTCATCAATGTTGCCGCTTC
>DAOWIM010000297.1 GCA_030640905.1 bacterium | reverse complement strand
CCTGACGCGCATGAAACCGAGCTGTACGGCTCTCTTTCATATTCAGAAGCGGAACAAAACAGAGGATCGGAATATAGGCCATGATCGCAGCCATTCGATCTTCCTGGGTGCTGAATTCGCTATCGGCGCTGCCGCCGCTCGCCTCTCCACCAGCAGTGTCCTCAAGGTCTGGTACTTCTCCCTGAGGTTGCTGATCGGGATCATTTTTGAAAAAAGATTCTGACATAGGTCCTCCGTGTCCATTCATGTTCCGGAATCAAGTGGGCCAGAACATCTCATTTCCCTCTTCGGGCACATCAATTTCAATCGCCGCATTCTCCGGCTGTTTTTCCAGACAACGGTCACCATCAAAAACTGAGAGCTTCAGGCTGATTGATCCAAACCCATCCGGCCAAAGCAGCTTTCGTTCAACCGCTGCCTCGAAGAAGGCGTCAAACGCCCAACGGTATCGACCTTCTGCCTCCTCGCCTTTGTCGCAATCAAGACGAGCCGGTATCTCCAGAACCTCGGTGGCGGCCAGTGTCAATAGCAATCTCGGACTCTCAAGCAATTTTAGAGCTTTGATATCCGAGAAGTCAAGTCGAATATAGAGGCAATCGTAGTCATAGGCGAAATAAATCTTCGCCATATTTTCCTGCGCAGAGTGCATGGCTCCACCTGACGGCTGGCAATCGTAATAGCCGGAGCGTGACCATTCGTAGAAATGGGTAAGACGGCCGTCGATCTCCGGCGTCACAATCGAATCGGGCGGCACCGCACAAACAGCCGGGCCAGCCTGGTAAATCGGATTGCGAAGTTCGGTCGGGATATCCAGACCAAGCAACTCGTAGATGGCCATCAAATGGGTGCGGTAAACTCTGTCAAAACGTTCGTTGTGGTGGCCTCGGTGCTCATCGCCATACCACCAGCACCAATCAGACCCCTCGGCTTTGTATATCTGCCACCAGGCGGCCTCCAGCTTGTCTTGATCATAAGCCGGATTGTCATTCTGAAATTGTACCAGTTGTTCTCTGGTACGAGCCAGCAGATCCCAGGCAGCGTTGTCTTCGGGATGCCCTATCCAGATGCGGAAGTTATGATTGATCCATGACCCGGCAAAGAGCGACGGCAACCGGTGCGACCGGATTCGTTTAGCCGCATCAGTAAAAGTCACCGTCTCAATTTCAGGATCGGCTGCGATTGTCCGGTACAACTCGTTGAGAAATTCTGTGCCGTCGTTCGGGAAATACTCCCAGGCGTTTTCACCATCGAGAATAACTGAGACCACCGTGTCATCAAGTTGATCAGCTCTGCTGAGCCGTATCTTCTTGAGGTACGATACAAAATCGGCAACGGCCCGATCAGCATCCCATCCCGAATAAACAAAACCGATTCGATCAGAGAGGGCCTTGTCTCGGAAGAAAATCTTCAACCCGGGACCAAAATCACAGATTGAATGTATCGGCACAGCATTTTCACCGAGACCCGACTTTTGCACGGAACGATAGAATATCTCCTCGTCGGTCGCTATCCACTTTATTCCGCGATCAATGCAAAGACGCGCCATCTCCTCCGAGACTGAGCCTTCCGACGGCCACATACCGGACATCGGCTTTCCGAAAAGAGCCTCAAACCGATTCATCGAAAGCTCAATCTGTTTGTCGGCATCTTCTGGACACCGGAACCGTCCCTCTGGAAGAGCTACGCCCGGCAGAGCTTCCCGGGCCGAATCGGTATCACAAAGCAGCGGCAGGATCGGATGAAAGTATGGCGTGAACGATATGTCGATCAGGTCTCGCTGAAAAAGATCTGCGTAGGTAGGCACAACTCGGGCCACCAGCGCCACCATCCAGTCCAGCAATCTGTTTTTCTCATCTTCGGTGTAGTTGTGACCTTTCTCAAAAAGCGATCTGGCCGGTTCCTCATTTCGCAGGGATGGATCGATCCAGACAAGATTGGACCAGACTTGAACGTCCCTGATCTCAGTAGAAGTGAACAGCGCCGGCATGATTCTCTCGCCGGTATTGGTGCGAGACTTTAGATAGAGCTCGTAATAACGCCGATAAGGCCGAATCATCCGCTCCAGATTGGCCTCAAAGAAGGTCGTCAGTATCTCGCTTTTCTGATCGTCGGAGAGTTGCTCGGCGGGAATACGCGAGAACTCCAGATGAGGATCAGTACCGCCATGAGCGTAAAGATCTAACTGGTCAAGGAGCGATGGTACAAGATTAAAGGTAGTGCGGATACCCTCATGACTAGCCGCTGTCAGCGGCATATCGAGATAGTCTTTGGTGGCGTGGAGACGAACCCATGGGAGCACCATCCGTCTGGTGCCGGGTTGCTGATAGTCTGGCTGATGCATATGCCAGAGAATGGCCAGTTGTAATGGCTTAATATCCGACAATGCAGGTACGTCCTTCAAGAGGACAGGTTGAAATCAACCACCGGTCTTTTCACTAAAGAGCCGACGGGCCGCTATCGCAGGAATCGTCCCGGTGAATTTCTCCTCAAGGATGTCGATTTGGTCTGAGGCACCGGCAGTATTACCCGCTTCCAGGTAATTCCGAACGGCCGCAACAAGGTAGTCGCCCGCGAGGGGGCCGTCGATGTTCTCCTGGTAGGCAACAATAAATTTCTCGCCAGCTTGTTGATACTCGCCATTGTTCTCATGGCTGCCGGCGATACCGGCATACGCCACACTACGATTCAACAAGTCACCAGAATATGAGGAGAGGTACATTTCAAAGAAACGAATAGCTTCCGAGTAATTGCGCAACTCGTAGTTGATCTTACCCATCATCAGGGTTGATCGTTCGGCGATCAGTTCACCACTATGCTCTTCGACGATCTGAGAGAAGTTGAGCAAGGCCACCTGATTACTGCCGCTACGATACTCGCTGACAGCTTGGTCATAGCGAGCCACACCCTCGGCGGCTTTAAGGGCCTGCGAGTTGGAATAGTAAACCGCACCCACCAGGACCAGGATGAGGACTATGGCGCCTATTACCACAAATTGCCAATTATCGGTAACCTGCTGCTTTGAGGTCAGCATGAAGGCCATAAACTTGTCTTCTTTGATCTGTCGCTTTGTAAGCTTGACTTTGTTATACATCTATTTCTCCCGGGAAATCAACGGTATAGTAGATAGTATCGGCACAAACCGGCACCGTTTTACTATCGTCAGCAACGGGTTGGATTGATTCGCCTGACTTGTCGGCCTCTAAACGGCTTCTCCTTAGAAAAACCCCGTGAACGAGAAGGTCAAATGGTGGTTTCGGTTTTTCAACTCTGAGCTCCAGAAACCTCCGGCGTTCAAGTGATGATTCAGCATAGTATATGTATAGCCCCACTCAAGGTGGATCTGATTCCACTGCAATCCGGTGCCAAGAGACAGACTTTTCGCCGCAGAGGTAGACTTGGCAATCACATACTCAGGACCGTCAACTGTATTCTCTATATGACCTTCGAGGCTGGGCATCGGTATCTGCTCATATCCAAATCCGATCCGAAGTGGGATAGTCCCAAAACTACGTTCCATCAGATACTCGGCGCCCGCATGGAACAGAAATACGTTGTTCCAGTCAGGATCGTACTCGTTATAGAATTCCTGATCATTGGCACCCGGATCAACAATGATCTGGTATCGGTCCTGGATCCTGGTCGAGCCGTACCCACGGTACTCAATATCAAAAGCGCCCAGAAGACGATCCGAGAAATGATAGGCAACACCGCCTGCAATCATCATGGGCATATCATATTTAATCAATTGATTGTCGATAAAAATGGTATCTGTGTTTTCCCCGATCACCGAACCATTTAGAGACATCTGACTGTACATGGCGCTGCCCTTCTTGATACTCAGCGTAAATGGTGTTCTCACAACCAGGCCGGCATCCAACTTCTCTCCATTGAGTTTCAATCCGAGGGTAAAATTCACGCCGGAGAATTTATTGCTGTCAATGAACAAAGTATCCAGCACAGCCGTAGCACGCTGGAAGTACTGAACAGTGACCGAATCAGCGCGAATCCGTCGCGTATCCCGACGCACAGTCTTGCCGGCGTACACATTGGCGGTAACGCCAACAGAGATGTTATTGTAGATGCGCGTACCGATACCAATATTGAGCGATTTCAAGCCGCCAGTGAGTTCAAAATCACCATCAATGGTTGCCAGAAGAGTGTCCAGAACCAACACACCGGCATCATTAAGAACAACCATGGGGACATCTTCTTCGGCAGATATCGAATACTGCTGAAACTCATCGTAGTTCTTAACAAAACTCACCGACCCCACAAAAGGATGACCGCTAATTCTGATAGGTGCAGCAAAGTTCAACGACGATACACTGCCAAGGAAACCGGAATGATCGAAGTCATGCGCGTAGACCCCGCGTGTACCGGTAAATACATTTGTGGTGGCGCTCCCGCGCGGTGCCAGAGAACTATACGTAAGGCCGATCACTGTCGTCTCCAACTCATAGATTCCTGCAGGATTCCAACCAATACTGGTTACATCATCGGAAACAGCGAGAAAAGCGCCGCCCATTCCCTCAGCTCTCGCCCCACCACCGTCGAAATTCAGGAAGAACGATTCAAAAGATGTCTGAATGTCGGCATAATATTGACCATGGGCCGAAACCGACATAAACATTACTGCAACCAGAGCAACTAGCAGGGACCGCTTCATCTGTATGGACTCCTTAAAAAGTAGATATTCTCAATCTAGTACATAACTCATTTTCAACAAGACAAGCTGTGAATATATATTGGGCATTTCGCCGTGTCAAACGATTTTGAACACGATTTTACCCTATCTCCTTACTTGTAAAAGACTTGATTAGATGGAGAAATGTTTAACTGTAATTAGAGGTGAAACCAAACAAAATACCCCCGGCAGGAATCGAACCTGCGACACCCGGTTTAGGAAACCGGTGCTCTATCCTACTGAGCTACGGGGGCAAACTCTTCCGAATCGATCAGACGAGAACAAACCTAATGCCGGTAGTCACCTCAGTCAAGTTGCCACGATGCTTCCTGCGGCCTACTCCGAATCAAATGAGACCAGATAGCTAACATCGTAACCATCCAACTTTTCACGCCACGGGAGGAACGACAACTCGATAACCGCCGAAACACCAACGACTTGCCCGCCAAGCCTGGTCGCCAGAGCACACGCAGCTTTGACCGTACCTCCTGTAGCCAGCAGATCATCGACAATAACAACACGATCTCCGCTGCTAACAGCATCCTCATGCAGTTCCAATCGATCGGTGCCATACTCCAACTCGTATTCCTCCGAGATTGTCTTGTATGGCAACTTCCCCGGTTTTCGGGCCGGCGCCAATGGCACCTGAAGTGAATCAGCCAGCGGGGCACCAAAAAGAAAGCCTCGTGAGTCGATAGCGATGATCACATCGGGCCGTTTGGAGCGGACGAATTTTTCCATTTGCTCAAGTGCCGAGCGGAAACCGACCGGGTCCCCAAGCAACGTAGAAATGTCGTAGAAATTGATCCCCGGTTTGGGGAAATCAGGCACACTCCGAATATACTTTTTCAGGTCACTCATTATGCTTTTGCCTCAACTCTGGCGATGGTCAAAATCTCACTTCGAATGTTTTCATCGTTTGGGAATAGTCTCGCCATTCAATCTCAACATCGTCAACCCGGCATGAAGCTGGACCCTCTCGCAACAACTCGATCAGATCAATCAGAACTGCTTTCTCCCCCTCCAGCAGCAAACTGACCGATCCTTCAGGGTTGTTGCAAACCCAGCCGGTCACGCCAAGACTAAGTGCCTTCTGGTAGCAGAAATAGCGATAGCCAACACCCTGGACTTCACCCTTGACCACCACTGCGGCGGCCACCAGGGTCACTGATTCTCCGCGGCCAGTTTCATCGCAAGTTCGGCGGCCTCAATGGGGCCATCGACATGGTGGATTTCATCGCCCAATTTCCAGGCCTTTACCGAGACCACCGGTTTACCGGCGTGCAGAGCGAACGCCATTTCTGTCAGCGTTCCGTACTTTCCGGGGAAGGCAACTACTGCATCGGCAGTACGCACAACCATGATATTTCTTGCTTCTCCGAATCCGGTAGGGATAACATAGTCGATAAATTCGTTCGCATCTTCCCTGTTATCGGTCGGCAGAATTCCAATGGTTGTACCACCGGCTTCCTTCGCTCCTCTGGCAGCGCCTTCCATGATTCCTCCCATGCCACCACAGACCAAAACGCCGTCATTTTCTGCAACATACTTCCCCACCTCTGCCGCCATGTCTCGAAGTTTCTTGGAGCATTTTCCAGCTCCGACAACCGCGATAATCAACTTTTTCTCTTCAGGCATTACTTGTTCCTTCTATTACATTCGTCTACCGACGCTGCGCCCGGCGCAAAGTCAGCGTTACTAAGTCCTTAAATTTCCGGATGTCTGTCAGCGAATAAATCGGGGCGACTGGATTTGAACCAGCGACCTCTTAGTCCCGAACCAAGCGCGCTACCAATCTGCGCCACGCCCCGAGTCTCGCCTTTGCAACCCCCAATAATACTTTTTTCCGAAGCGGTGTCAACTCTTTTGCCTCTGAAGTCTCTTATCGGAGCCCGTTAGGCTCAAATAAAGTGCTTTTTTTGCTAAACTGGTAAACCTGGGGCTAGATTATTTCAAATCGGGCGGTGATTCGATCAAGCGCTTCAAAGTTTCGGCATCGGTGAAGTTCATCCGCAATGGCGAAATCGATACCACGCCCCTCTGGATAGCATCAAAATCGGACCCCGGCGTAGCCTTCCATTTGGGACGACCACCGATCCAATAGTACGACAATCCACGCGGATCGGTTTTATGAATAACGATATCTTTATAGTGGCGCACACCCAGGGTTGTCAACTCATACTGACGGTACGGTCGGCCTTCGTCATCCGGTAAATTGACGTTGAGAAAAGTTGTGCTATCAAGCTCGAACTGACGGCTATGTTTGACAAGTTTGGCGACAAACCGGGCGGCTCGAGTCATCGACATGCCCGGATGATAGTGGGCCATCGATACGGCAATCGACGGAACCTGTAATATCGAACCTTCGATAGCAGCCGCAATCGTACCGGAATAGGTAACGTCGTCGCCCATATTGGCCCCGTGGTTAATTCCTGAGATAATCATGTCCGGCTTGCGGTGCTTAAATAGCTTGTGAACAGCAAGCATAACGCAGTCGGTCGGGGTGCCGTCGGTGGTGTAACAACGACGGTCGA
This sequence comes from bacterium, assembly GCA_030640905.1. Classification (GTDB taxonomy): domain Bacteria; phylum Zixibacteria; class MSB-5A5; order GN15; family FEB-12; genus DAOUUR01. Next base: position 2,634 of record DAOWIM010000297.1, on the reverse strand, counting down.
GTTGATGAAAGCGAAGCGGTCGATTCAGGGTCAACGAGTGGGAGCTGGCCGATTGTTCACGGTCGGGCGCCACCAGAAAGACATCGCAATCTTTTTGCAGAACCCGGTAGAGCGTCTGTATCCCATCGGAGAAATAGCCGTCGTCATTAGTAATCAGAATTCGTTTACGTCTTGGCATTGTCCACCTTGTTAGCGTTGTATTCACTGGTACGTGCCGGATGCGTCACTGACAGGTTGGCCCGGTGACGCAGATCAGGCTGTCGTTATACCATAGCGATAAGTTTAATTGATTTCCGGTCGAGTTGCAAGGTCGTTGAAGATATTCTAAGCCCAGATTCTCTTCCATATCTGACGGATAAATCTGGTCGTATCGGTTAGCGGATTGATAAACGATTCGGACCCTTCATAGACAGTGGAGATCGGAACTTCGGCAACCGGACAACCGGCGGCGCCCGCCTTGAAAAGCATCTCTGACTCCAGATCGTAGTGGACCGTTTTGAAGTCAGTTGCTTTTAAGAATTTGGTGGGGATCAGACGGTATCCCGACTGGCTGTCTCGAATGCGCTGGGAGGAGAAAATCGAAATAATCAGTGAGGTCAGGTTGTTCGTCAGCCAGCGGGCAAACGGCATGACCGACAGATCAATATTGCGAGTACCCATGATAAGACGACCACCATCGTCGATGGCGTAGAATCGCAGAATTTCCTCAGGCAGGTGCTGAAGGTCGGCGTCGATAGTGAGCACCGAACGATAACCCTTTTCAATGGCGTACTTGAAACCGGCAAGCAGGGCTGCTCCTTTCCCCCGGTTGACCTCAAACGATATGTACTTGACCGAATATTCCTTCAGGAGACTGAGAGTGTCGTCGGTGGAACCATCGTTGACAAACAGTATATTGCTTTCGCAGGAGAATTGCTTGAGACGGGGGATCAACTCCGGCAGATACTTTGCGGCGTTGTAGGCCGGAACCAGTACCAGCGCAGAATGGCTCTCTATACTAGTCATGCTTGATTATACACGATTGGTCGCACCCAGAGAGACAAAAAAATGGTCGGAGCGAGCCGATTTGAACGGCCGACCTCTCGCACCCCAAGCGAGTGCGCTAACCAGGCTGCGCTACGCTCCGACACAGACAAGTCTGTCTTACTACTATATCGCAAATTACTGATAAATCGATATAGTTCAAGAGAAAACTTTGAGCAGGGCCTCAATATCGTTGCGAATCTGCCCAATAAGCGTCTTGGCCTTCGCCGAATTGAGCGAGCTCTTCTTAACCTCGCCGGGCCTCTTCATCATCAGCTTGGTCCTGGCACCGGCGATAGTAAGTTTCTCGCGGGTCCGCAGGTGATTGATCTGGTTGATGATCTCAATATCTCTCTGCGTGTAGGTCCGGTTGCCACCCCGGTTTTTCTTAGGCTTGAGGTTGGGAAATTCCTTTTCCCAGTAGCGGAGAACATACGGTTCCAGACCGGTAATCCGTGCCACTTCGCTGATCGAATAGTACCGCTTCTCGGTTACATTGTTGTTACTTCTTCCCATTATCGTCCCCTCTTATCAGGAAAGTTTCACTGCCATATTTCCGATTTCAGTTTCCGACTCATCAGTTCCGAAACAGCCTGCTGAGCCGGTTTATCTTCAAACAAAACTTTGTAAACTTGGGTGGTGATCGGCATCTCCACGTCGTACCGACAAGCCAGTTCATAACCCGAACGCGCCGTCTGAACGCCCTCGGCAACCATAACCATCCCCCCTAAGACTTCCTCAAGCGTGGCCCCGCGACCAATCGACAAACCGACATGCCGGTTCCGACTGTGTCCTGAAGTACGGGTAGTTATCAGGTCGCCAATTCCCGAAAGACCGGCAAAAGTATCAGGCTGGGCACCCATAGCGGTCCCCAGTCGCGTTATTTCCGCCAGTCCTCTGGTGAGAATGGCGCCGCGCGTATTGTCACCCATCCTGAGACCATCAGCGATACCGGCGGCAATCGCTACAATGTTTTTCAGGGCTCCACCGAGTTCAACACCGATCAAGTCAGGACTATCATAGACGCGAAAGTACGAGCTGGAAAAAACCGATTGAACGCGCTGCACAAACGACTCCGAGACACCAGCCGCCACTACCGCTGTGGGCATCCGGCGAACAACCTCCTCGGCATGCGACGGCCCCGACAGAGCCGCAATGTCGATAGGAGCAGTGTGAAATTCTTCGGAGATGACTTCCGACATCCTCTTCAACGAATCAATCTCAATCCCCTTGGAGAGATGGACAATTCCGACACCCGACGGCAGGTTATCAATCTTCGAGACAACCGCCCGAAGCACCTGAGAAGGGACTGCCAGTACAACCAGGGTAACATCGGCAAGAGCCGTGTTCAGGTCGTGCGTAATTCGTATCGATTCCGGCAGCACAAAATTCTTGAGCTTCTCAGGGATTGAACGATCCTCGACCAGTTTCTGATATTCCGTCCGGTCAAATTCCCACAGCGTCACCTCGTGGCCATTCTCAGCCAACAGATCGGCCGTAGCCATCCCCCATGAACCGGCACCGAGCATGGCAATCCGTTCAGCCATCATTGCCACTCCTTGCTGAGCCAAACGAGAGCCGGTTTTCCGTCCCGGCCATCAGGCGTGATAT
>DAOWIM010000189.1 GCA_030640905.1 bacterium | reverse complement strand
CTGTTGTTGGAGATCATCATAATCACCAGAGATCGTCGTGCATCTGTGTTTCCAGATGAGTGGCCGCTCCGGGGTCGACACTGACTGCCCGTTTGAGAGTGTCGTTGGTCGGAACATAGATCACCCACAGGGTGTGGCGACCGATTGGGATTGAATCGAACTGAACCAACCCGTCGGAGCCGGGGTATTTTGTCCGCTGCGATGTCGAACCGGTACCGTTTGGATAAATCAGCACGGCCTTGACCGAGTCTCGATAGATCGAACCGGGTGGGTCGTGGCTGAGGTCGGTTATGACCGTGGTGATTGCATTAAGGGTCAACTCGGCGGCTGATCCGGCGATATCCCGAGTGATCGTGCTGCCGCTGCCGGTCGAGGAGATAGTCACTCCGCCGGAATAACTGTATTGCTGACCCCAGGCATCGTACTGATACTCGTCATCGGCACCTCCGGCGGTGAACTCGTCGCCCACATAGGGACCATCCCATGTAGCGTAGCCCGGATTGGTCACCAGTTGGGACAGGCTGCTCGGCAGGGAGCCAATATCGCCGAGATACCCGTAATCGGTCCGGTTGCCGCCCGAGATAAGGTCGGGATTACCGGCAATTGCCGCCGCCAGAGCATCAAGTTCCGCTCTGGTTTCTTCGGTCCGGGTCACCTCGGTAGTGTTGCGCATTGATCTCAATGACACTGCCGTGATAATTCCCATGATTACTATCACCACTACCAGCTCAAAAAGCGAGTAACCGTCTGTATTTTTGAGTCTTTTCCTCTTCATAAAGCGCAAACCGCCTGATCTGCTGGTTATCGGCAGAATTGACCTTGGAATGGAGCCTGGTATTTCCGAAGAAAAAGTCACTTTTTTCTGGACAACAAGACCTCTATTGCATATCATGATCTGGATAAGTAAAGTCTATGAACAGACGCTCTTTTTACCAGCCCGCTGATTGTCAGCGGCAGACATGAGGAAAACACTAATGAGATTGTCAAGAAAGTCCGACTACGCCCTTCGCGCGGTAAGACACCTGTCCGGCCTGCCAAAAGGCAAGCTTGCTTCGATCAGCGCCATTTCCGAAGCAGAATTAGTTCCCCGTGAGTTCCTTGCCAAGATTCTTAAGGACCTCACTCGCAGCGGTCTCCTGGTATCATATCAGGGAGTGACCGGTGGCTACCGTCTGACCCGTGCCCCAAAGGACATTACGTTCCTTGACGTGTGTGAGGCAACTGACGGACCTATCCATCTTAGCCTTTGTACCGAAGATCCGTCTCGTTGCGGTCAATCAGGTAAGTGCAACATGCACCCCTTCTGGGAAGCGCAGGAGAAGATATTCAAGACTGCGCTCGGCAAGCAGCGATTCTCCAAGTACCGGTATCCTCTCAAGAAATAAGACGGTGACATTCCAAAGCCGCGACCCTCTCCGGTCCGGCTAACAATCTGTTTTGACCCATTTGGGGCTTGTTTTCAAGCCCCTTTTCTTTTTATATTATAAAGCTGGATTGGTTTGCGACGGGCCATCATGGCCGTGACGAAAATGGAACATTGTCTCAAGGAGTGACCTATGATCAATTTTGATGATAAGCAGCACAAAGTAAAAGTTGGCCTGGCCGAGATGCTCAAGGGTGGTGTGATTATGGATGTCACTACCGCCGAGCAGGCGAAAATTGCTGAAGATGCCGGCGCGTGTGCTGTTATGGCGCTGGAGCGAGTGCCTTCCGATATCAGGGCGCAGGGTGGCGTGGCCAGGATGGCGGACCCGGACAAGATCGAAGAGATCAAGCAGATTGTCACCATTCCGGTGATGGCCAAGTGCCGGATCGGTCATTTTGCGGAAGCACAGGTACTGGAAGCGCTCGAAGTTGACTTTATCGACGAGTCCGAAGTTCTGACGCCCGCCGACGAGAAGTACCACGTCCACAAGTGGCCGTTTAAGGTTCCGTTTGTCTGTGGCTGCCGCAATCTGGGCGAGGCGCTTCGCAGAATCAGCGAAGGTGCGGCTATGATTCGTACCAAAGGTGAAGCTGGTACCGGCGATATCTCCGAGGCAATAAGGCACCTTCGTGAAATCGGTTCGGCTATGAAGGCACTGACGATTATGTCCGAAGAGGAGCTTTACGGTGTCGCCAAGGAAAACCGGGTATCGATTGAATTTGTCCGCATGGTAGCCAGGACGGGCAAACTCCCGGTCCCGAATTTTGCGGCTGGTGGTATCGCTACGCCTGCCGATGCTTCGATCTGTATGCAGCTTGGCGCCGAGGCGGTTTTTGTGGGGTCGGGTATTTTCAAATCGAGCAATCCTCTACAGGTGGCCAAGGCGATTGTCAGCGCCACGACTCATTACAATGATCCCGCTATCGTTGCCGATGTTTCCCGCGGTTTGGGTGACCCGATGAAAGGCATCCAGGTATCATCGATTCCCGAAGAGGAAATCCTGCACACCCGGTGATGGGGCGGTGGCGTTTGCTATAGGGGACATTTGTGATTGACATGCTCAAATCAATTAGATAGGGATGTTATATGAAGTATAACGTCTATTGCGACGAGTCCTGCCATTTGGAAAACGATGGAAGTGAAATAATGGTGCTAGGTGCGGTTTGGTGCCCGGCTGACACCGTTAGTGCCGCATTTACGCGTATAGGCGAGATTAAGGCCAAACATGGTGTCAAGTCTAATACGGAAGTCAAGTGGACAAAGGTTGCACCAAACAAGGAGCAGATGTACTTGGACCTGCTAGACTTTTTCTTTGATGACGACAGCCTCCATTTTAGAGCCCTAATAGTGTCTCAGAAATCGAAGCTTTCTCATGATAGGTTTGAACAGGACCACGATACTTGGTACTATAAGATGTATTTTACAATGCTGCAGGCCATTTTGACAAGAAATGATCAGTATCGGATATATCTCGATATCAAGGATACACTTGGACCGGCCAAAATTAGGAAGCTCCGAGAAGTCCTCGCTACCAACATGAAGGACTACGATAGTAGTGTAGTTCGCCGGATGCAAACGGTTCGCTCCAATGAAGTGCAGTTGATCCAAATGGCCGACATCCTCAGTGGAGCGGTATGTTACGCCAATAGAAATCTTTGTGGCAGTAAGGCGAAGTTAGCAATGGTCAACCGCATGCGCCACAGATCTGGATACGACCTTACCAAGACAACTTTTCTAAGAGAGGCTAAGGCGAACCTTTTCGTCTGGTCGCCTCAAGAGTAAGACCATGAGCGATTGGTTGCCTCAGCTTATTTTGATGTCGTCGTATGGGAATAATTGGAGTGAATTTCTTGATGCGATTTACCGTTTTTTCAAAAAAGACTACATGTACAGCAAACCCAGTTTCAACGGAGAACACATTGGTCACAAGAGGCACCCAGCCATACAAGGGAAGGAAGCCACCTTTTGGCACTTGATTAGCGAGGGCTCGAATGAGAGCGAACGTGTCCCCGAAATTCGAAGATGTGAGAGGATTCGGTGGCCGAGGGCAGTGATTGATAATTGTGGCGATCCAGATGTTAAGGTCTGGGAAAACAGTCGGCGCGGCGAATGCCGAGTTGTTTTATGGTTCGAAAAACAAAATTATGTCGTGGTGCTTGCTCGGCGAAAGGACTACTTGTTGTTGTGGACAGCCTATCCCGTGGTTCGAGTACATCGAAAAGAGAAACTGAGAAAAGAGTACGAGAATAGCTTAAAAGGCTGATGCCGCCCACAATTAGCGAACGGCATCGTTACTCCTTCTACACTAGGTAGATGAGCTAGGTTCTTACATGAGTAAGAACGGTATATCTAAGTGTCGGTT
>DAOWIM010000343.1 GCA_030640905.1 bacterium | reverse complement strand
GCTTGGGCAGATAGCGGTTGCTGCAATCGCGTCGGCGGGCTTTGCAGATGGTGCGGCCGGGAAGGATCAACAGGTGTGAATACTGAATCCAGTCTTTCTTTGGGATCAGTGGGATCAGGTCGCGCTCGATTTTGACTGCGTCTTTCTGCGAGGTTAACCCGAGATGTCGGCTGATTCGTCCGACATGGGTGTCAACCACGATCCCCTCGGCCAGCCCGTAGCCCGCGCCAAGGATCACCGAGGCTGTCTTGCGACCGACACCGGATAGTTTGATCAGACTGTCGAGGTCTTTCGGAATTCTTCCACCGTGCCGGTCAATAAGCTGCCGGGCTGAGGCCCTGATTGATTTTGCCTTGGCGTTATGGAATCCGGTTGAGTAGATATCGCGACCCAGTTCCGTAAGGTCGGATTCGGCAAACGCTCTTAGTGATCGGTATTTCTTGAACAAAGCTGGCGTCACCAGATTGACGCGTTCATCGGTACACTGCGCCGAGAGAATCGTGGCGACCATCAGTTGATGGATGGTACGAAAGTTTAGCGTGCATCCGGCTTCGGGGTAATTTTTCTCCAGCAGCCTGATGATCTTGAGCGCGCGCTTCTTTTTGTTATCAAGAGATTCGCGAGGCACAACTATTCTCCGCACGAGAGGATGACCACCCGGTCGATATCGTTTAGGTCTTTGAGGATTACGATTGACTTGTAGCGGTCATCGTTTTCGGTCAGAGCGCAGACTTTTTCGCCTTGAAGATAACCTATCTCAAACATCAATTGGCCGCCGGGTAGAAGATGATCGGGAGCTTTTGCAATTATGGCGCGGACCGCATCGAGACCATCGGTACCACCGAGCAGAGACAGTTTGGGGTCGGCTTTCACTTCGGGCGACAGGTCGGCATACTCGCAGTCGGCGATATACGGTGGATTGGAGATGATGAGATCAAATCTCTCGTCCGCTTTAATCGATGAGAAAAAATCGGATTGGCGGAAATCCATATTATTCGGTGTCTCAAGATCGATTGCGTTCTTTTCGGCGACCGCGAGAGCTTCCTCGGAGATATCAACCGCAGTGATCCGGCAGGTGGGCATCTCAAGGGCAATGGTGACCGAGGCCACACCGGAACCGACGCCGATATCCAGAACGGTCGGGTTATCGTGACCGCAACTTCGCATGTAGCGGAGAGCTGTTTCGCACAGCAGTTCAGTTTCCGGGGTCGGGACCATCACAGCAGGAGAGACGAAGAACTTCCGGCCATAGAACCAGGATTCTTCGAGGATATACTGCAGCGGTTCCCGTGCTATTCGTCGCTGCATGATCGTCTCGAATCGTGCTATGATATCGTCGTTGATGAGCGTTGACCCGTTAAGATAGAGATTGAGACGGTCCAGGCCGGTTAGATAGCAGAGTATCCATTCGATCTCGGCAGCCGCCTGTTCAATACCGGCGTCGATTAAACGCTGTGCCTGACGGCCAATAAATTCGGGCAGGTGTTCTTTCACTCAGGTCGTTTCTGCTCCTTTGGAGCGGACAAATCCGATTACCACCAACAGCGCCATCAGTGCGGCCCAGCTATAGCATACAGCGTAGGTGAGAGTCGGATCGTACTGTGCGGAATGTGGGATAAAGTAGATCAGGATCATCAGGGCGAATGCGCCCAGACCGAACCAGCCGAGAGCTTTGCGAGAGAAAAAGTCTCGTAAACACTTGCAGCCTGTTGCCGATTTCAGCGTGGCTAACGTCATGAAGACGAGATAGAGGAACAATATCTGGGTCTTGTTGTCGGTAGCATCGGTGCCGAAAGGAACCCCTTCCCAGGTGGTGCCAAAGGCGTACCAGTTCATGGCAAACCCGAGCGGATAACCACCAATAAAACAGAGGACTGTTGCCGCCAATATATGCAGGCCGAAAGCGCGAACGTTACCTCCGCCGCCGATCATCTGGAACGCCTGCATGGCAGCCATCAGGATGAAAAAGACGGTTGCAAAAATCAGGAAAATGTGGCTACCGATCACAAGCGGAGCTACGTGCCCGATGCCGCGCAACCAGAACGGCGTGCCTGTATCGGTGTTGGTGAAGGTTGCCACGACTACGCCTGCGGTATCGACGACCTCAAAGAAATAGTACACACGTTTCAGTTTTTTCCCGGCGGTGAGGTCGCCGCGAAATTTGTTTGGCGTTATCGGGTCGGGGGTCAGCGTTTGTGCGGCGTAGGCATCAAGCGGTGAGTCGACGGTGGCGCCGGGCTGGGTGTGGCGCAGGACAATGGTTTTCCCCTCAAGATCGCCTTCAACGTTGATCAGGACTGAATCGGATAAGAACTCGACAATCTTGGGCACGGTATTGAACTGGAAATCGTATCCGTTTTCTGAGTGTGTTCTCAGTTCGGGGCGTCCTTTGGAGTTGGAACTGGCAATATAGAAAAGAAAGACGGAAATGGCGAGGGCAGCGAGGATTCTAATGATTTTCATGAGGTTCTCTATGCTCTGTTTCCAGTTTCAGGCGTCTGACCTGATCGTGCTGGATCAACGGCTGAACCATGAGATCAATGTTGCCGGAGAGGATATCTTCCAGCTTGTAGAGAGTGAGGCTGATGCGATGATCAGTCACGCGTGATTGCGGAAAATTGTACGTTCTGATCTTGGCGGAACGATCGCCGCTTGAGACCATCGAACGGCGTTCGGCTGATATTTTTGCCTGTTGCTCGGCCATCATCTTGTCGTACAGTCGAGCGCGAAGAACTTTCATGGCCTTGGCTCGGTTTTTGTGCTGAGATTTTTCGTCCTGACAGGTGACAACCAGTCCGGTGGGGAGATGCGTTATTCGGACCGCCGAGTCGGTTGTGTTGACCGATTGTCCGCCCGGTCCCGAAGAACGGTAGACATCGATCTTCAGGTCGTTCTCTTTGACATTGATGTCGATATCGGCCACTTCGGGGAGCACGGCGACAGTAACCGCCGAAGTATGAATGCGTCCCTGAGTTTCGGTGTTGGGTACTCTCTGGACGCGATGAACGCCCGATTCAAATTTCATCGTACCGTAGGCTTGGTTACCATTGAGTGAGAAGATGATCTCTTTGAATCCGCCCTGTCCCGACGGACTGGTGCTGAGAACCTCAAGCTTCCAGTTGTGTGAATCGGCGGCGCGGGTGTACATACGATAGAGATCAGCGGCAAACAGCCCGGCTTCTTCACCGCCGGTACCGGCGCGTATCTCGACGACGGCCGGTTTATCATCGTTAGGATCGCGGGGAAGAAGCTTGATTTTGAAGTCGTTCTCAACCTCTTCGATCTGTGCCTCATGCGTAGCTGCTTCTTCGCGGGCCAATTCGACCAGTTCGGGGTCGCCACCGGCGCTGATGATCTCTCTCGCTTCATCAAGACCGAGTCTGACCTCGCGGTATCGTCGCCCCGCCTCCAGGATGCTTTCCAGCCGTCGGCGTTCACGGTTGAGCGCAATCATCTTCTTCTGGTCGGAGAGGAAATCCGGATCGACCATTTGTTCGTCTATGGAGCGGAGTTTCTCTTCGAGTCTGGCAACGAGATCAAGCATCGTATTTATCCATCATTTGGGCGTAATGTTAAGTGAAAGCCGGTTCGGCGGCAAGTATTTATGACCAGCTAAGGAACAGTGGCGCGGGGGCAGTCGATCTTCGATTCGGTCACCCCGAGGGCGGCCTCAAGAGCGACAATGCCGACCTCAAGCTGCTCCCGCGAGGGTTCCTGAGTAGTGATTCGCTGGAGCCAGAGACCGGGCTGGATGAGGATTTTGGTGATTGGGTTGTTGCGTGTTTTGCCGGAAAGTTTCAGCAGTTCGTACGATCCGCCCGCGACTAACGGCAACAGCGAAAAGTGCAGGAGGAATCGTTGTGTGAGATCTGGAGCTTGGCCAACGACTATCGTGTAGATTGAATCGGAAATCGCGTACATCATGATTGCGGCCAGGGCAACAATCAAAATGAACGAGGTGCCACAGCGGGGATGAAACCGGGTGTGAGTGGCGGCGCGTTCAGGGGTCATCTCCTCGCCCATCTCGTGGGCATAGATCGATTTATGCTCGGCGCCATGATACTGGAAGATTCTTTTGAATTCACCGAATAGCGAGATGACGTAAACATAGGTCACAAAGAAAGTCAATCTTATCGCTCCGGCCACCAGGTTGAACCAGACGGCATCGCGATCAACACCAAGTAGTGTCGACAAAGCCAGCGGCAGCCAGAAGAAGATGCCCACCCCGACGATCATCGCGATGACAACACTCAGGCCCAGCCAGAGAGCATTCGATTTCTTTTTCTCGTTTTCAACATCGCGGCCATCTTTTTTGGCCTCTTCTTTTTCGGCTTCCTTGATAGCGATATCGGCTGAGAAATTGAGCGTGCGAATACCGATGACCATCATCTCGACAAAAGTGATGGCGCCTCTAAGGATGGGGATATTGAGAATCTTGTGGCGCGCTGAGAGAGCTTTGTACGGTTCGGTCTTGACAAGAATCTCGCCGCTGGGAATACGGACGGCGGTGGCGATGCGGTCAGCCGAGCGCATCATGACACCTTCGATTACAGCTTGTCCGCCAACATTTAGATCAGGCATAACAACTACCAGGGATTAATGGATACAAGCGGCGCCGGTTGGTTGTCACTTGCGCCGCCTGTTTGAAAATTTGAGTGTCCGTACCGATCAGTCTTTCTTCTCGGTCATGCCGTACTTGCGGCGGAAGCGTTCCACGCGACCGGCCGTATCAATCAGTTTCTGCTTGCCGGTAAAGAAGGGGTGGCAGGCAGAACAGATTTCGACACTGATTTTTTCACGAGTCGAACGCGTCGGATAGGTGGCACCACAGGCGCACGTGACGGTCAGTTCGTGATAATCAGGATGAATCTTTTCTTTCAATTCAATCACCTCAATAGATTATTAGCATTCCACATCAACTAACGGGTTCCCCTAACCTATCGGAACCACAGCCATCCAATATAAGGATTTTGACGTATTTGACAAGGGGATATTGGGTATTAGTGAGGTGGTTATATAAGGTGGTGTGTGGCAGATAGTTACGTCGATGCGCCAGTTGCGTTTATCCCACTCAGCACTGCTGACCAGTAGTATTTATTGTGGGTAAGGCGTTCTATTTGGAAGTGGGGTGTGAAGATGCTGCAAAGTTGGTCTTTTGTGAAATAATTTTTCAGGATGGTGTGTTCGGCACCGTTGTCGAGAAATCGGTGTTTGAAATTGTTGCCATGCTTGTCGGTGTGGACCGATTCAACCGCGGGGCCCTCGGCCGGTGGGTTATTGTCAATCAGCCATGCCGGGCATCCCTCTTTCAGGAGAGCGAGGAGCGTTCCAAAAAGAGCACCGTGGTGCTGGCGGGGGTGGTGCGAGAACCAGAAGCCGAGCGCGATAAAATCAAAGGTATCTTTAGCAAAAGCCGACCGGTTCAGGTCTGACCGTACAAAACTGACTTTGCCACGCAGGTTTTTCTTCTTGGCTTCGGCGATCATTTCCGGCGAGACATCGGAGGCGACAATCGATGCTGCCGTTTCGGCCATTATCTCGGTCCAGTAGCCGGTGCCGCAGGCCAGTTCCAGAACGTGACGATCTTTCACCAGTTGGCGAAGATGGTCAGCTTCCTCATCGATTTCCTTGCGACGGTCCGGTACATCGCGGTAATAGATCTGCTCGTATTCGGAAGCGCGAGCACGATAATAGTCAATCAGTTTGTGGTCAGTCATAATGTTTAGTAATCATTTTGGCTAACTTGAACCCGAGTTGCTCAGCTTCCATCATGGCCGTGCGATCATCGGATGCTGTGCCTTTGTTTCGGAAATCGTGTGACCGATAGATCAGTACGCCTTCGTTGACAACTTCGACCCACTTAAAAAAACCGGCGATCACTCTACGGGCACCCTCGAACCATCCCCGTTCACCACCCACCAGGATGATTGCGCCGGGCCGTTTTTTCTTGAGGCGTTTGATGAAATCGTTTTCGGGATCGGTGTTGTCATAGTCGGGTGGACGAAAACAGTTACAGCGGTCGATAAACATCTTGGCCTGCGCCGAGACTGAATCAAAATAAACCGGCGAACCAAACAGGAGGCAGTCGCACTCGGCAAGTTTCTCATAGATGTCGGTCAGGTCATCATCGTAGAGGCAGAATTTGGGGGACGGGTCCTCGCTGCACGACTGGCAGGCGATGTACTTAAGGTCGTTGAGTTTTACGAAAGTATGATCAACTTGGTGTTTTTCACCTGTGTTGGCAGCAAAGGTATCGGCGATCTGGTGCAGGAGGAGATCGGTCGATGAGTCTGTAACCGGTGAGCCCGAAATGGTCAGGAGTTTAATCAAGCTTCACCTGTTCGAGTTCTTCGAGGGTGGCGTACAGTTCCAGCAGCGCGGCCTCAACTTCTTTTTTCTTTTCACCTGCGGCATGAAGTTCCTCCCAGTCGTTTCTCGGGATGTCATGGCCGATAGCCTGCTCCAGCCGCGTCAGTTCTTTTTCGTGGTCGGCAATTTTGGATTTGGTCGAGACGATAGCTTTCTTGTGGCGGGCGCGTCGTTTCGATTCTTCTTTGAAGGCGTGGTACGCTTCTTTTGACTTGGTCTGTTTTGGTTTTGGTGCGGTGATCGTTGCCTGAGTGGTCTTCTCTTTGAAGTAGGAATAGTCACCGTCATAGATTGAGGTCGTGCCGTCGTCGGCGTGAATGATTTTTGTGGCAACGCGGTCGAGAAAGTAGCGGTCGTGGCTGACGATCAAGCAGCTGCCATCGTAGTCGTTGAGTGCCTGTTCGAGGGCTTCGCGGGAATCGATATCAAGGTGATTGGTCGGCTCGTCGAGGATTATGAAATTTGCCGGATAGTAGAGCAGACGGGCCAGCGAGAGCTTGGTTTTTTCACCGCCAGAGAGAGAACGGATAACTTTCAAGGCATCGTCGCCTGTAAAACCGAACCGTGCCAGAAAACTTCTGATACGACCGACATCGGCGGCAGGGTCAAGTTGCCAGAGGGAAT
>DAOWIM010000214.1 GCA_030640905.1 bacterium | reverse complement strand
GAAAAATCGGGTAACGGTCTCAGGATAGTTGCGTTGCACGAGTATCTTTCAAAGGGAAAAAAGCGGTCGTTCCGTTTTGCTATGGGAGGAGAGGTGCATCAGGTTGGAATTGGCAAAAAAGAGGGCAGGGCGTTTCTGGTCAATGCCGAGTTGGGTCATCCGGAGTTTGGCACCGGGCGAGTCCCTGTAAAAACTAAGCAGAAGTACTTGATCAATGCGCCGCTGAAGATCGGTAAGTTGGATTTCCCCGTGACCTGTTTGTCTGTCGGAAACCCCCACACGGTGCTCTTTGTGGCGGATTTTGATTTTGACTGGAAGTCTCTCGGCGCTGAGATCGAACATCATCGCGCTTTCCCAAACCAAACCAATGTTGAATTTGTTCGGATAGTCAGCCGAAGTAAAGTAGAGGTAGCCGACTGGGAACGCGGGGCCGGAGCGACCGGTTCATCGGGAACAGGTGCCGCTGCCGCTGTCTGTGCCGGAGTTATGAATGGACAACTCGACCGTCGCTGCGATGTGGTTTTTGAAACCGGTATGCTTCAGATATTTTGGAACTCGGACACCGATCAGATCGAACTGACCGGACCGGTAGAGAAAGTGACCGAAGGAGTGTTTCAATTCGCATGATTTCACGCACGGAGGCACGGCGCCTCAATGCCAGGGGTAACGTCATTCCGATCTTCACCCGCATTCCTGCCGATCTGGATACTCCGGTCGGGGCGTTCATAAAGCTTGCTAAGAATCGCCCGCATTCGTTTTTGCTTGAGTCAATCGAAGGCGGCGAGAAACTTGCCCGATATTCGTTTCTTGGTTTTGATCCGTTCATGACAATTTCCGGTTGTCTTGGTGAGATCATACTCAGGCAGGGACGCAGCAAGAGAGTGATTGATTCACACCCGGCAGAGTTTCTCAAGGAACTGTTTTTGATTTACAAACCGGTGCGGGTAGAAGAACTGCCACGATTCACCGGAGGCGGAGTTGGCTATTTTTCTTACGATGCCATTCGCTGGCTGGAGGACATTCCCGATGACAACCCCGACGACATCGAATTGCCGGAATTTCATCTCGGTATGTACCGTCATATTGTTGTCTTCGACCATCTCAAGCAGGAGATAGTCGTCATTGCCAACATCCTTCACGACCGAAGCGAACAGGGGTTCGACAAGAAGTATTCCGAAGCTGCCGCGACGATCAATCGGATTGTTGCCAAACTCGGCGGTAGTCGTCGTCCGTCAAAGGAGAAGCCTGCTGGGAAATGCCGCGTCAAAGTACACTACGATCAACCCGAATTTGAACGGATGGTACGCAAGGCCAAGAAGCATATTAGGGAGGGCGATGTGTTTCAGGTTGTTCTCTCGCAGCGTTGGAGTGTCAAGACCTCGATTTCTGCGTTGAGTGTTTATCGCCGGTTGCGGCGAATCAATCCTTCGCCGTATATGTTCCTGATAAAGTTTGGCGACGATGCCGTCATTGGCTCTTCGCCGGAAATGCTGGTTCGGGTGGAGAAGGGTCAGGTGGAGACTCGTCCAATCGCCGGAACGCGACCGCGCGGGAAGGATGAGCGCCACGACGAAAAACTTATTGCCGACCTGATGTCAGATGAAAAAGAACTGGCCGAGCATACTATGTTAGTTGATCTCGGGCGCAACGATGTTGGCCGGGTCAGTTCCGCCGGGTCTGTGCAGCTGAAGGAGCAGATGTCTGTTGAGAAATATTCTCACGTGATCCATATCGTCAGCTCGGTTGTTGGAAAACTGGAGCGTGGGATCAGCCCTATTGAGGCGCATTTTGCATGTTTCCCCGCCGGAACAGTTTCCGGGGCGCCAAAGATCAGAGCGATGGAGATAATCGACAAGCTGGAAAAGGAACGCCGCGGTGTCTATGCCGGATCGATTGCCTATCTGGATTTTTGGGGTAATCTTGATTCGTGCATTGCTATTCGGACGCTCGTTAAGAAAGCCGACCGGTATTACATTCAGGCCGGTGCAGGTATTGTGGCCGATTCCAAACCAGCTCGGGAATTCAAGGAAACGTGCGACAAAGCACGAGCGCTGATAGTTGCGGTCACCGGAAAAGACTAAGATGATATTCCTGCTGGACAACTACGATTCATTTACATACAACCTCGTGCAATACCTGGGTGAATTGGGCGCCGAGGTGGCGGTCTATCGCAACGATGTAATGTCGGCCGAAGATGTTCTGGCGCTGGCTCCTAAGGGGATTGTTCTTTCACCCGGACCGGGTCGACCTGAGAATGCCGGTATGATGAACGAGTTGGTGGCAGCCGCTGCCGGGAAAGTCCCTTTGCTCGGCATCTGTCTGGGACATCAGGCAATTGCTCAAACTTTCGGGGCAAAGATTGACTACGCTCCCTGTCTGATGCATGGGAAGACATCGGAAATCAGACATACCGGAGGTGCTCTTTTTGATGGGATACCATCGCCGTTTATCGCTACCCGATATCATTCGTTGGTCGTTGACCGTAGCAGCTTGCCGATCACGTTCAAGGTGACGGCCCGGACGGACGACAATGTAATAATGGCCATTGAACATAAGAAAATGCCTCTCTACGGGATGCAGTTTCACCCGGAATCGATAATGACGCCGGTCGGAAAAGACCTGCTTAAGAATTTCATGCGGACGTTGTAGCAATGCGGGACTATATAGAGAAAATCCTGAGCGGCGAAAGCCTGAGCATTGATGAAGCCTCGGCCGCGATGGATATGATCATGACCGGTGAGGCTACTCCCGCTCAGATTGCCGGTTTGATTGTCGCCCTCAAGCAGAAGGGGGAGACCGCCGAAGAGGTGGCCGGGTTTGTAAAGTCGATGCGGCAGCACGCCGTCCGAATCAAGCTTGATGATAGCGAGGCTGTCGATGGATGCGGCACCGGGGGGGATGGTTCCAATTCGTTCAATATCTCCACGGCGGCAGCGATTGTTACCGCAGCGGCGGGCGTGACGGTGGCCAAGCACGGCAATCGTGCGATCTCATCGCGATGCGGCTCGGCTGATCTGTTGGAAGCGACCGGCGGGAACATTGATCCGGGAGCTGAAACAGTCAGGGACAATATCAACGAGGTCGGTTTTGGATTCATGTTTGCTCCCCGGTTTCACCCGGCGATGAAGCACGCGGCGGTACCACGCAAAGAGCTGGGCATCCGCACGATTTTTAATATCCTCGGTCCGATGACCAATCCCGCCGGTGTTACCCGGCAGGTGATTGGAGTCTTCAGCAAAGAGTTGATGCCACTGATGGGCGATGTTCTCCAGATGACCGGATCGCGCCACGTCATACTGGTGCACGCCACCGACGGACTCGATGAATTCTCCGTAAGCGCCCCAACTGAATATCTCGAAATCAACGACGGTTCCCGGTCGTCAAATGAG
>DAOWIM010000167.1 GCA_030640905.1 bacterium | reverse complement strand
GACGTATTTTATCTTTTTGATTTCGCCGCCAAGCTTGACCCGGTCCCGTCGATGTTGGTGCAGAACCATGTTGGTGTTGTCAACGGTTTCATGGGGCAGAACACTGGTTTCCGGAAATCGCTGCTTAAGAAATTTGTAACCGTTCTCGGCCAACCGGACAATTTCGACGAAGTCCGCTACATTCATGGCAACCTCGGGCGCGGTACCTTCACTTTCCTCTCCGGCCATGATCCCGAAGATTACATGCACATGGTGGGCGACCCGCCAACCGATCTCTCACTGCACGTCAACTCGCCCGGCTACCGTCTGATCCTCAATAATATTCTCTTCCCCGCCGCCAAGAAAAAAGAGCGCAAGACTTAAGCTGCAGACAAGGGCTTGTTGAAAAACCCTGCCGACAGTTGTGTCGGGTTCTGATTCCGTCGAGATCCGCCGCGGCGGATGACCTGACACGTAAGTCCATGTAAGACAAGTGCGGCAGGTCACACAAATCCGCTGACGCGGATTCGCAAGACCTACCGCAACTACGTGCTGAGACTTTTTCAACAAACAGACAAGCCCGCGTTTTGTTGTTGCTGTCGGGGGGGAACTATCACTAATGTTTAGTCTGATTGGATATGAAAAAGATGCCCGATAGAACCGATAGAACATTTTTGGCAATTGACTATGGCGAGCGACGGATTGGTCTGGCTAAGAGTGACCCTACCGGAACTATCGCCAGTTCGCTTGACACGTTGGAAGTGAAATCAATCAAGGATGCGCTGGCAAGGTTGACGGTTGCTATCGAAAAGTATGAACCGAACGGTCTTGTGATTGGCTACCCGCTGCACAGCTCCGGCGAGAAAAGCAAAAAGTGTCTGCAGGTTGATCGCTTTGCCGAGAAGTTGGCAGCTATCTACGACGGGCCGATACACAAAGTGGATGAACGATATTCCACGACGGAAGCGGTCGATATTATCCACGCGCACGGGAAAAAAGTAGGGCAGGATAAAAAACGTCTCGACCGATTGGCCGCGGTGATTATCCTGCAGCGGTTTCTGGATGAACGTTCATGACAGGCAGAGAAAAACCGGGTTCTGGGAATATATTGTCTATGGTTTGGTGACGATCGGTCTAACTCTAATTGGAATCTTATTGTTGGTATTGAAATTTATGCTTGGATTGTTTTCAAAAAAAGGCCTGCTGACTCTCGGGCTGGTTGTCATTGTCGCTCTCGCACCTGCGGCGATCTATCTTAACTGGCAGTACAATCATCAAGTTGATCTCGGGGAGCGCACCGTTACTCTGATAGTCGAACCGGGTGATAGCTTTGGCCGGATTGCCGGGGAACTGGTCGGCACGGGCGTGGTCGATTCAAAAGTCATGCTGAAATACCCTGCCCGCTGGAATGGGATCGACCGCAAGTTGACACCGGGACGTTACGATTTCACCGGCAAGAACTCGTGCGCCAGTGTTCTGGGTAAACTTGCCCGGGCCGAGGTAGTCAAGATCAAAGTCACCATTCCCGAGGGAACAACAATCTGGAAAATGGCGGGGATTTTGGCCGAGCGGATGACTTTCGATTCGGCCTTCATTGTTGGTCTCAATCACGACACCGCTTTGCTGGCCGAATTGAACGTCCCCTGCCTGGAGGGTTTTCTTTTTCCGGAGACATACTACTTCCCATGGGGAACCGGCGCTACCGATATCATTTCAGAGATGGTGCAGATGTCGACCGCACAGATTGACTCTGTCTGGATGGAAAACACTCCGCTTGATCTTGACCGGTTTGACATCGTCAAGTTGGCATCGATTATCGAAGCTGAGTCGGGTTTGAATTCGGAGCGTGGCCGGATTGCATCGGTCTATCTCAATCGTCTTTCTCGCAAGATGAAACTCGACGCCGACCCCACTATCATCTACGGATTGGGCGGGTTGGATCGGCCGCTCATGAAACGTGACCTGCGAAAAGATACGCCGTATAACACATACCTGCATCGGGGTCTGCCACCGACGCCGATAAATTCGCCGGGGCTGGCATCAATCGAGGCCGCTCTCAATCCGGAGCAGACAGACTTTCTCTTCTTTGTGGCGGATAATACAGGCGGACATTATTTTTCGCGCACCAACGCCGAACACAATCGGGCTATTCGGCGCATTCGTTCCAAATGAAATTAGATTGACGGGGTTATCGTTCTGAGGTGTTTAGGATGAAGCTCCCAAATTTCGCAGCCAGTTCTTCCAGGGCACCTTCTTCCATCACCGTAAACGCTGTTGGTTGTTCTGAACTGAATCCAAGAAAGCCAACGATGCGACCCTCCGCCTTCAGAGGATGCACCACAAACGAGCGCGAACTATCGTCCAACAGAAGTCGCTGCTCAAATAGATTGCCACTGAAAGAGCCAGTGAAATTTTCGGTATAGACCTGGCCATGTTCGGCGACTTTTTCAAACAGCGATGACTGACACGGCAGACTAATAGTGAGACCATCGCGCACCTGTCCCTGTCGCCAGGTAGATACGGCCGCCAGACGGTCGTCCTCAGGTTTTCGTAGAATCAGAACTGCCTTGTCGATACTGAACGTCTTGCTTAGTTCTCCGGTCAGCTCCCAGAAAGCTTCGGATAAATTACCGGCACTGGTAGTAATAGTGTCGAAATTGAAATCGTACCGGTTTTCATCGACGGACATGTAGTCTCTTTTTCCCGAGAAGGCGGTCTTTTTCATTTGATCCCCAGAGTGTCAGCTGGTTGGCTGTTTGTCTCGGTCGGGTGACTGTAGATCGTATTTCTTGATCTTGCGCCAGAGCGTAGTTCGGCCAATTCCGAGCGCCCGTGCCGTCCGAGTGAAATTCCAGTCGTGGTTTTCCAGCGCCTGCACAATCGTGACACGCTGGTTATCGGCCAACAGACCCTGTTCTCCGGCCTCGTGTCCCGGTGCCGAGGGTTGGTCTATTGTCTGTTCGGTCGATGTAGTTACAAATATGATATCTTCTTCTTCGATACAACCTTCCCGGCAGAGAGTGGTGGCCCTCTTGAGGCTGCTCTCCAACTCGCGGATATTGCCCGGCCAGTTGTGCCGCATCAGTTTCTCTCTGGCGTCCCGAGCAATTGATAAATTAACCATGTCACCCTCGGCGGCAATTCGCCGCAGGATCGAATCGGTAAGCGGTTCAAGGTCTTCTATTCTCTTTCGGAGCGGCGGCAGTTCGAGACTGATGACCGCCACATGATTGAAGAGGTCTTTGCGGAAGTTGCCCGCCGTAACCATCTTCTCCAGATCGTGATTACACGAGGCAACGAAACGGACATCGACTTTGATCGGATCGACCGCACCCATCGAAATAATCTCCGAAGACTGAAACAACCTCACCAGGCGGCTCTGGGCTGCGGTAGGCAACTGATCAATATGTCCGAGGAAGAACGTCCCTCCCTGCGCTCCCACAAGCGGACACACACTTGAGATGTTACCGCCGGCTTCAGCTTTTCCAAACAGTTCCGCCTCGATAATCGGCTCCGGGCTGGTAGCGCAGTCGAAAGCCTCAAACGATTTGAGTCTGCGATCAGAATGATGATGAATTATCCGAGCCAGTTTCGACTTGCCGGTACCCGCCTCTCCGGTGATCATTATGGCTATATCGGTCGGCGCCACTCGACGAGCTGTTTCTTTCAGCTTCATCATCGTCTCGGACTCCCCGATCAAATTGTCAAAACCGTATTCCATTGCGACCTGCTGACGGAGAAGAGTTAACTCCTGCCGTATTCTGGTATGCTCAATAGCCTTGCCAATCCGGAGGCGGAGTTCGGAACCGGAAGTCCACCGAGGGAGGGCATCGTAGGCGCCACACGCGACTGCCTCAGAGGGCGAGGTTCGCTTCTGACTATCCATCAGCAGCATCGATTCCATCGATGGAAAACTCTTGTGGATGATCCGGACAATCTCGATGCCGGACTGGCCACCTATCAGTTCGTCGGTGAGGGCCAGGTCAAATATCTCATCGTCCAGAAGGCCGAGAGCATGTTCTATCGAGTCGGCGGTAATTATTTCGTAAGCGTCTTTCAGTTCGTTTATCAATTCCCCGGTCAGCTTCGTGTCCGCCGATACGAGAAGAATTCTGGCAGTCTCGCTGCCGGATCGTAGAGTCAGTCTCATAGGT
Source organism: bacterium (assembly GCA_030640905.1). Lineage (GTDB taxonomy): Bacteria > Zixibacteria > MSB-5A5 > GN15 > FEB-12 > DAOUUR01. Next base: position 415 of record DAOWIM010000167.1, on the reverse strand, counting down.
GCGTCTCTATAATAATCTCGGTTGTCAGTTGATTGTACTCGACATTGGATTTCCTCTTCATGCGAATACCGATCTCTTCGGCCATTCGTCCGGCACACCGGGCCCACATCGATTCGGCCAGACTGACCGTCGTCTCATCGTTACCGGTGGTGGCAACGGTTATCAGCATCTGTTGTTTTTCCCGACCGGAAGTCAACGACACCACCGTTGCTCCGTTGATCCCGCCAATTGAATGATCCATCATGACGGCCTCAAAAAAGTGTGCCAGCGATTCCTCGGGAACGCTGATCTCAGCATCGTGGCGAGCACCCCACAGGACAATTTCAGGGTTACGCCCGACCCGAGTATTGATGCGATCGATTGCCAGAGAAAGCTGTTGACTGATACTGATGTCCCGAACCGGTAACTCGTGCAT
>DAOWIM010000340.1 GCA_030640905.1 bacterium | reverse complement strand
TGCTGTACCGATTGTTTTGATGCCTGAGATTTTCGAATCTCGGCAACTAACTTCTCGATTTCCTTGCGCGTATGATCGAGAAACACGTCAGTTTCGGCCAATTTACGTTTCTTCTCATCCTCAATCTCGTTTTCCAGATGGTTCGATTTCTCAGTGTACTCTTTTTCCAGACGGCTGGCTTCGGAGAGACGCTCATTGAGGCGGACCTTGTCTTCCTTGACCGTAGCCAGTTCGTCCTGCAGCGACGATATCAGCGCCGTCAACGATTTCTCGCCGGTACCAACCAGCGACGATGCATGCTTGCAAATATCATCCGGCATTCCGAGGCGGTTGGCAATCTCCACGGCATACGATGAACCGGGGATGCCCATGTTGAGTCGATAGGTTGGGGCAAGTGTTTCCAGGTTGAAATCAAGCGAGGCGTTCTCAACCTCAGGATGTTCGGTCGCCATTGTTTTTAGCTGCGAATAATGAGTGGTAGCGATTAGTCTCGTCTGGTGACGAATGGTATGCATGATGATCGCCTCAGCTAGTGCGGCACCCTCTTTTGGGTCGGTGCCGGCTCCGATTTCATCAAAAAGGAGCAACACGTCGTTTCCGACATTGCGCAGGCCATCAATGATATTCCTCACGTGCGATGAAAAAGTCGATAGCGAAAGTTCGATAGACTGTTCGTCGCCAATATCGGCAAACAGATTTGAGAAAATGCCAACTTCCGATTTGGCGTTGGCAGGGATTGGTAAACCAGACTGAGCCATCAGGACCGAGAGCCCGACGGTCTTGAGCAGGATCGTCTTGCCACCGGTGTTCGGTCCGGTGACCAGAATAACCTGTCGGCCATCACCGAGCGCAACACTGTTGGCGATGACCTGCTCTTGATCATCGAACTGAACCATCAACAACGGATGGCGAGCGTCGATCAGATCAAAAGCTGGCCGATCAATAATCACCGGTCGCTCGGCCTTTGTCTGGACCGCGAATTTACCGCAGGCATAGATAGCATCCAATTGACCAATCAGCTCGGCATTTTGCAGGAGCGGTTCGACACGTTGAGCAATCTCGCGCGTGATAGCTCGCAGGATACGATCAAGTTCCTGTCGTTCTTCCTGCTGCAGGATGTTGATGCGGTTGTTGGCATCGACCGATCCGGCCGGTTCCACGAAAAGAGTAGCGCCGGTCTGGCTGCGATCATGAAGAATGCCAATGTCACTGCGGTACTGACTCGATGGAATAGGAATGACATAGCGACCGTTGCGGGTCGTGACCATGTCATCCTGCCAGCCGGGCTGTTTCTGCCGTGCGGCCAGAGTACGCTCCAGCATCGATATGATTTTCCGGCGGGTGTCGCCGAGTTCAATTCGTATTCGTTTGAGAGTGGAGGACGCATTGTCTTTGATCTCGCCATGTTCATCGAATATCCGGGCTATCTCTTTCCTCAGTTCCGGGAAGGCGCGAATCTGGTCCAGATATGCTGCTATTGCCGGAAAGTTCTCGCGGCCCTCTTTGTCGTAATTGTGCAGTTCGATGGAAACTCTTACCAATTCCAGAATTATGAGGATATCTTTGGGGTCGAGATATATCCCCTCTACCGTAGCTTTGTTCAAAAGCTCGCGACAGTCCTCAAGGTTGTAGAGAGGGAAGGCCTGACCGAATTTGAGAATATCCTGCATCTGGGAGATTTCGAGTTGCTTGCGGTCGATTGTCGTCTTCTCAAAAAGCGGTTCAATGGCCGAGACCTTTTCCTTGCCATAAGGAGTCAGGCATTTGCCCCGCATCATCGAAACAACCTTGGCAAATTCGAGCGCTTTTAGCGTGTGAGCATCAATCATAGCAAAATCGCAAACATAATAAGAAAAGCCGGCCTGGGGCCGGCTCCAATATACGTCATGCGGGACTATTTCAAAATCAAATTAGAGGGTCGTTCCATCGGTCTCAAAAAAACGTTCAATCTGATACAGTGTGCGGTAAACATCAACTTTATCTTCGCTGGGAACGCCACCGGTGACACCATCATACGGTTCCAGCAGAAGCGCTTTTTCGACCTTGTCCATAAAATTGGGGTTCTTGGGGTGAATCTTGGCCGTACCCTCATACATTAGCGGCACTGTCTTGGCCACGGCTGAGCCAAGAAATGAGGACTCAAATGATGTGTAGAATGCATCAGGCATGGGGAGCAGGAAAACCAGGAACGAAAGAAAACCAACCGCCACCCAGCCGCGTAGAAAACCAACCAAGGCACCGCCCATCTGGTCCTTCTTGCCGGTCTGCTTGATATTGGCGATGCGATAGAAAAGGAGTCCGAGTACTTTGAAAACCGCATAACAAGCCGCCAGCAGAATGACAAAAGAGAGGAAGGCCGAAATCAGGGGAGAGCCACCGAGCCGAGTGTAAACCCATACAGCGAAAACATTAATATAGTTCACCGAGACAATCACAGCCACAAAGAAAATGATAAAGGCCATCAACTCCCGGATAAGTCCCTTTTTGGAACCGACGATTACCGAAGCAAGCAACAAAACAATCAAGACTGCATCGACCCAATTCATACTAATACTCCCACAATTTGGATTACTCTCTACTAAATGAAATATAGGAAGTTGTTAAATTACTTGGCAAGTATTTCCATGGCCAACTTGTTGATCATCTTGCCGTCGGCCTGACCCTTGACCTTCGGTATCACAACCTTCATTACCAGCCCGATCTTCTGGGGAGAATCGGCGCCGGTCTCTTCGATAGCTTCGCGAACGATCTCGCGGAGCTTCTCTTCGGAGAGTTGCTCAGGAAGATAAACCTGAATGATATTGAGGTCGAATTCTTCCTTGGCCACCAGATCGTCACGTCCGCCGTTCCGGAATTGCTCGATTGAATCCCGGACCTTCTTGGCGCAACTGGAAAGAACGGCCACCGCATCTTCATCGATCAAGTCTTCGCCTTTGTCGATACGACGGTACTTCAGATCAGATTTAAGGCCCCGAAGGACGGTGACTTTTTCTTTTTCACCAGCCTTGAGGGCCTCAATCAGGTCTTTATCAATTTGTTTTAGCAGCGACATAGGAATTAATACCCCAGTCGTCTGTTGCGTCTGGCTTTGCGCTTTGCAGCAGCAAGCTTACGCTTCTTTGCTTCAGACGGCTTCTCGAAATGCTGATTCTTTTTTATGTCAGAAAGAATACCCGTTTTTTCGCAGAACTTGTTGAAGCGACGAAGAGCCCTCTCAAAAGACTCATCATCACGAACTTTAACACCGGTCAAAAAGTAACACCCCCCTCCAATGCCAGCAAGGGTTTAAGAGTTGTAGCTTTCTTATCCATACTTCTCATCATATCGGTAAGATATTGAAATGTTTGCACTTGTCAACGCCTAAAAGCGACATTGTCGCCTAAAAGTGGCTTTGCCAGCTTTAGGCGGGCGCAGGCTCTGTCTGATAATTGAGGATCGACCAGCGATGGCTGGCTGTCGCGTAGATCATGTTAAGACACTACTGTCGCACCAGTTAGGGGCGATGCATAGAAGTAGTACTTTAGAGAGCTACCTAAGACAGGCATAGCCTGCTTAAAATAGGCATAGCCTGTCAGGTTGCAAGCAACCGAGCTATTTCTGCAAGTCAGCCCAGGGTAGGCGATACACCCATAGGCCATCTTCGGTGGCACCCAAATATATGTTTTCGTCATCGAC
>DAOWIM010000181.1 GCA_030640905.1 bacterium | reverse complement strand
GAAGGTCGATCCCGACGAAGCCGACAACATCATGGACGATATCAAAGCCGGCGAGCACAAGTGGCCCGTTGAAGCTTGGAAGCACGCCTATAACCTGTACGTAGAAATCATGGCCAAAACTCTCGGCATCCCCCCCGACAAGATGGACCGTATGGTCACCCTGCAGGAAGGGTTGCGCGATAAGTTCCTCGAAGAAGCCCACCGCTATGTCGGCTGTGGCGAATCGTTCCCTATCGACAAACCGCAGCAGGAGAACTACAAGTCGCAGAAAAACCGCCGCGTTGAGATTCTGCTGTTCGATGATCGTGATGCCAAGCGTTGCGAACACCATCCGATCATGACCTGCCCGGTCGGCAAAACCGATGCGGTGCATACTGCCGAAGAGTGTCCCCTCTGGCGTAAGAAATCTATCGTTCCGATCTACATTGATCCGGGTGACATCCATGCCGTTGTCTATCACATGAAATTTGCCTTCCGGAACCCCATGAAGAATCGGTTGGACTACGTCCCAAGAGGTCTTCAGATAACAGCGTGGGAAGAATACGACGGATTGGCCGAACGCCGCGAAATCCCGACCGTCACCGTGTGCAAAGGAACCACCTACTATGTAAAAGTTCAGTATTCGACAACACCGGATGATCCCAAACGCAAGGCGATCCATTTCGAGTTCAAGACTGAACGGTCGTGGGTATATACAGGCAGTAAGACGGCGCTCCCGGAATTCTTCAGACGAGAAGTTGCCACGGTCCGCAAAGAAAAATTGGCCATGCGGCTGCGATACTACGATCTCCCGGCTCACTGGTCGTCACGCAACTACTGGACCCGCTACGACGGTGACATGAAAAAAGGTGATCGGTTTGAAAAAGTCATCAAGGATCACGCCAAGCTAAAACCATTCGGCGACAAAATCACGGAAGAATCAAAACCGCTTATCTTCTCTCTTGACGATGTCGTCCTGTTGAAAACCGATGGTTCTCAGGACGTGAAAGACAAGGACGAGTCCGATGCCGCCAAAGACCTCTCCGAACACTCACGGCTGTCAATTCTGTATGTTAAGGACGAGAACCTCAAACTATACAGCCCCGAGAGCGCCAACCAACCGTACTTTACCAAGTTCAAGTTCAAGGCCGATTCGATCCCGACCCGCGCCGGTAAACGAATCAATGTCCTCCACGACATACCGGCCGACGGTCATGCTCGTCTGGTAGTATTTGCCAATGATTTCTATCACATATGGGACAAACGAACCTGCCAGGCCGATGCTGATCCATACGATGCTACCCGAGATATCAAAGGCGCCCGTGCGGCAGTCATCGGTGACACGGCTCTGCATGTTCACGAAGGCCTCAACAACCACGCTAATACTGCCGGTCATCAAAAATACTCAGCCAAGGATTGCGGCAATTATGAATTGCACTACCTGCACAATGGCTGCCTTCTGGAAAAAGGTCCCGACAAACTCAAGCGTCGCTCTTTCCTCGTCGTCTATTGGAACAGCTATTTCAAGACGTTCGCCAACCCTGACCCCAAGGAAGCCACGGCTGCACAAATCGCAACGCTGGCGTCAAAGGGACTGAAAGCCGCCGTCAAACGATGGACCTCAAAAGGTTACACTATCGAACCACGCAAACCATCCGGTAACAAAGAGAAGCTTGATATACAGATTCAACCGTTCTACCTCTTTGAAGCGAAACAGGAACTTGGTGGCAACCGACTCGGCGGCAAACCCAAATGTGTATCATGGGTACACGGAACCGATTTCCGTTCCGACATGAGCACCATCAAGGCAAACTTCAATTACAAGGATTACAAAGAGACCGGTGATTCCATAGCCGACATCGACGGCAAGTCGTACAAAGAGTTGGTCATTTCCCACGAAATCGGTCACGCCATGGGCAAGGACGATGAGTATGGTAGTTGGATCGGATACATGGACGGCGCTGACCTGACCGGTGGCGTGGGCGCCTTTTTCTACAATGCGGACGATGAACGCTTCTCGCAGTACTACATCGGTATGCCCTACGATGCCGACAACTTGTCCAACATGTGCTGGCATACCGGCGCCCCTCGCATGAAACACCTCTGGTTTCATGTCAACTGGCTCAACGACAACTCCAAAACCGGCGGCAACCTAAACACCCTTCTCGGCGGCCATCAGTTCCAGGTCGTTCACCGCTTCGACCGTAAACCCAAGCAACTGACCTACTGGTTACCATCAGGTCCACCCGACGCCCGCGAAGTCATCGTACCAACCATCAACCGCCAAACCCTCAACACCGGGATTGGACAGGTTGATATCGGCGTTTACAAGATGGGCGACGATGAATACGGCCGCAGTATCAAGATTAGTGGCAAGCGCCAGAAGTTTGCCTTCGATGCGGTGATGGTTGTGTATATCAAGATCGGATTTGAATTTGATGGTGTCGATTGGGGGACCGCCGAGAAAAGCAGTTGGATGATTTCGCTCCGACAACAGATACAGCACCTCAATGGTAGATTCTATCTGCACAGTAGCGCCGATCATGAGATGAAAAACATTTATGTTTGTTTCGCGCCGGCGCTTTTTGAAGATGCTCCCCTGAACAAATCGCACTACCGCCTTAAGGTCTATTGGGACAACGATTCGAAATTCACCGTCAACAGTCCATTAGACAAACGACTTGAGGTCAGCTTCAACAGTCACTTGCCGGACATCGCTAACTATATCTTTGGCTACTACAGCACAAATAAAGTTAAGGCATTCTTCCGAAAACTCTCCGGCAAATATGCGCCGGGCAAAAACCGGCTAAAGTTTATCGAGACATGGTGGAAAGCGCGCGCTGGATGCGACGGTTTCACGTTGAAAGGAAAATAACCGCCTCAAGAGGCAACAGGTATGATACGATGTGGTATGAAGAATTTTCAAATAATGGCCGCTACGGTTCTGGTCGTACTAATGGCCGGCAGTTGCGGGTCTCAGATCAAAACCGAAGCGCGGAGAACAGGTAATATGTTTGAGACTAATCTCACTCAGTACCCGGTCAGATATGCCAACTATCAGCGCAATTCGTTCCAGATGGTCAGTTCATCTGCCACTGGAAAACTGCGATGGGAAAGAGCCTACTCCCTGCACGACGACCTTCTGGTGATGCTGCCGCTCAATGTCCTTGTGAAAGAAGACTATGTCGGAATTCGCTCGGCCAATCACTTCCTGCTCTACGATCAACGCGGCGGTTTCCGTCACGACATGGAAGTCGGTCTGCACACGCCGGTTGTTTTCGGCGATCAGGGCCTGGCGTATTTTGGACCGTCTAATCTGTTGAATTTCGAGACGTACAGTGGCGAACCGGAACTGGACATGAAAGACATCATGGGACTCCATGAGTATTCCCGCCTGTTACTGTTTAAACCTTCGGCGGAGAAACTTCTGGTCGCGCTCCAGTTCAACGGCAGCCCACAACTCACTACCAGATCATACGACATCTTCACCGTCAAGGTCGAGGAACGCATGCCCGAGTGGCAATTCCGCGGCGACGGCGTCATCGACCGTGTCATGCTCACAAACGATCTGCAAACAATGGTGGTGCTACGTCAATCAAAAGTCACGCTGCTGAACTGCAACGATGGAACCGTCGTGCGTGAATTCGATCTCCCCTTCGAAGAGGTCACCACTGCATCGCTTGACCCGCAGGACAACCTCGTCGTCATTGCCGAGAAGGAAACCGAAGAGTACACTGGCCCGACACTCGAACTATTCGATCTTACCGGATCGTCACTGTGGTCGGCTAACCTGAACTCGCCACGCGAAGAACAACCCCCCTGTTGCAATGCCGAGGGGCACATCTTTGTGATCGACGGTCTCATGCTAAAATGTTTTGTCGCCAGCGAACTCAAGTGGGAACAGACTCTCTCCGGCAACGATAATGTCTGGTTGACGGCTACCAAAGATGGCGTGGTCTGCATCGACGGACTTTCGCTTCGTTCGTTTGATACCGACGGCGAAGAAGTGTTCAATATCGAAATAACCAAACAGGCCGAAGAGTTTCATGCTCCGGCGGCCCTTGACTCCGGTGGACGTATATATGTTGCCGGTACCGAGCGGCTATACTGTTTTGAATGATAGCGGGAGTTAATGAATATGAGCTCAACAAATTGTAAGTTCACGCTTAACCTCGCCGATGGTTGGCAGGACCGTACCGTCCACTATTTCATGGGACCCGAAGAAGGCGGCGTGGAACACGCCCTGACCCTCGTTGTTGATCCGACACCGTCCAGTGACGATCTGGAAACATACGCCCACGAACGAGCCGAGCAGGCGATTGAGTCACTGCCAGTAGCCGAAGTAGTCAAGGACGAAGCGATCACCTTAGCCAGTGGAACACCGGCCTATGAGGTGGTAATCAAATGGGTTCCCGGCGAGGAACGTCCCTTGTTTCGACGGATGATATTTCTGATGGCGGGCGAAACGGCCTACACGTTCACCGCTGACTTCTCCAAGCGAACGCTCAAGACAATCAGCGTTCAAGTGCTGGAGATGATCAGCAATTTCAAACCGGGTGTCTGAAAGCTGGTACGAAGCTGATGGGACAACTGACGTTTAATAAATCGACCGACACCAAACACAAGGTCGAACTGGAACCGTCGATCATTTCGATTGATTGGCTGTCGGGACGTGCCTCCGCCGGCCAGAAGGTAAAGTTCGAAATCTGCACCGAGTTCGTTGGCTACAACGCTCCAATAAAAATCACCGGCAAAAGTGAAGACGGCAAGAAACTCGGCAAGATCAAAGCCACCATTCGCAACAACCGGTATCTCGGTGAACTTGACGTACCCGAAGATATCAAGCAATCCGATACCGTCTATCTCGAGATAAAGTTGCCCAAGAATGATCTCTCCGACGAGTCGACGCGTCTCCCCGCCGGACCGGCCATCAGGGTAACCGAGTTTAAGTGGAGCGAGAAAGAAGCGCGGCGCGGTGACATCCTCACTATGTCGGCAACCGTTAGTGGCGTCCCGGATGGCACCGAAGCAACGGTCACTATCTATGAGTTCGATCGCGACCGTGTGCACGACAAGATCACCGAACTACCGGCACAGGTCGGCGATGGTAAGATCGAAGTCCGCTGGGAATATGAATACCATGAGGACACCGATGAAATTCCTATTGAGGATGAGCTCGCCGATTTTGGCAGCAACTACAACCCGCCGGAATATTTCTTTACCGTCAAGTTGGAAGGCAACGAATTTGGACGCGAGCAGGAATCGAAACTGCTCCTGTTCAAGGACTGGATTGAGATCGAGGGCGAGGATGCTTTTGGCAACCCGCTGAAAGATGGCGACTATATCCTCACCCTCCCCGATGGCACCAGAACCGAAGGTAAACTCGACGGCGATGGCCGAGCGGTTGTCAAAGACGTCCCCCCCGGTGCCTGTCAACTTGAGTTCCCCGAAGAGAACGACGACTCAGGGACGAACGGCGACGCAACCACGAGCGGTTAGACCGTAGAAACGCAGGAACCTTTGCCTAAGAAAAAAGAAAAAAGCAAGTCCAAAGCTCAACGAATCAAGAGCGGTCGGCTTCATAAGGTACGGCAACCGCTAACGCCACCCAACGCCTTCCGATGTGCTCACTGGCTGGCAACAATGCAGTTCATCATTGTTGAACGTAGCCATGTCGGTAGTCTGGTCAGCATGGTTCAGTCGCAGTGGCATGATATATCGAAGTTCACCTGGAAACAAAAGGCCGCCAAACTCGCCGCCAACAAACCGGTGTCTATCGCCGGAGGTGCCGCCACCAGTGCCATCACCGGCGCAATGATCGGAATCGTCGGCGGTCCTCTCGGTATTGTTATCGGTGCCGTTGCCGGCGCCCTCATTGGTGTCAATGTCGGTCTCATTGGTGTCGCCAGTGGCGCCATCATTGATCAGCTCAGTCACAAGTATAACCGTCGCAAGATCAGCGACCGTCTGGATAAATCATCGTACCGCGAGAAATCAGGCAAGACATCCGGTGGCGACGTCAAGGACAAGGACAAACGCAAGGGTCACTGGTACGAAGTTGAGCATCCGATAACGATGTCACAACTCCGACGCCAGTACGACGATATCTTCTGGAAAATATGGTACCACAAAGAGAACAAGGAGTTGATCGCGTGGCTTAAGGAAGAGTCCGGACCGGTGTCCGCAAGCGGCTTTCCTATCCCCGTCGGCAAGACTGTCTGGATACCGTTCAAACCGCAAAATGTATCGATCCGGCTGCAGAGAGTTGTCAAAGAATCACTCCGCGACTCGGTCGTGCACCTGCGCAACGCGGTCTCGATCTATCAAGAGATGGTAGACGACGGCGCCTTTATGACCGGCGGCATCTACTATACGACCGGCAAAGACGAAACGATTGACGATGTTGTCGCCAATGTAACAAATATGCATTCGAAGACTGAGACCAAGCTGCTCGTATTCAAGAAGAAAAAGCACTTCCAGTTTCTGCCAAAAGACATTTCCAAACACCCCAAAAACGAACCAGGGCGATGGCTAAAGCTTGCGACCGGCGACAGCCTCAATAAAATCGCCTCCGATGAGAACCGTCGCGTCATGGACATTCTTCATCATGACGAGAACGATCAGCTTCGCACCTTCTATGTCTTCAAGGAACTTGATCCAAATGTCTCAGCAAATCGTGATCTTCCACTGGATGGTGTCGGCAAGGTCTATATCCCGCCGTTCATACCGCCGAAACGCACCTCTATCCGCAATGAAGTAATTGCACACGGCAAAGATGTTAAGGTCGTTCGCAACACTCAGGTCAACTATCTTCCCACCGGCACAACCGTCTGGGTACCTGTCTCGGGAGCGTCGCTGGTCGGATCTGAAGCCAAAGATGGCAATGTCTTCGACACTTGCGATTTCATGATCGACATGTGCGATGATGCCTTCTGGTATATCCATCATCTCAACAAGTTCCGCAACTACCTCCTGCCCAGTTTGAATCTTGCCCGCATCTATCTAGATGTTTTCGATGAGCTTAACGACAACCTCGAACACGCCCGGGCCGATGTCGAAGACGCTGTTCTTGATTTCATGCAGCGTGGCGAACACAAAGGGTGCAGGATGGAGCACCAGTGGAAGAACGTCCTCTATTTCAAAACCAAGAAGGAATCACCGGTACTCGCCTTTATTGAAGGCCTTGCCGATAGCTTCTTTGGCGGCTTCACCACCGATCCATCGCACCGGCGGTGTATGCGCTCGATGCTCAAGCGCACTACTCTCCGGGCCGGCGAACCGGAAGACTACACGGTGCAGAAGGATAACCAGACGTTTGAAGAGATCGCCGCCGAAAAGGGCATCCCCGCTCAGGCGTTGATGACTCACAACTACGAGTTAGGCAAACTTGATGCCGACGAGGTCAAATACGATTCCGATAAACAGGAATTCGTCGCCAAAAGGGCGGGACTAAAGAAGGGCACGAAACTGAAAGTCCCCCAACCCAACGCTATCGACAAACTGCTTTACAGTCCGATGTGGAAACTAATCGGACTTACTCCGGAGGGAGCGCCGGAAGACTTTTCGGTGGACTACTCCGATAATCACACCGCGCGCGTTTCAATCGCTGAGATCGACACCGATGCCTGCAAGAAAGAACTCGACCAGATGATTGATGAGTATTACGAAGCGCTGTCGAAAAATCGTGAAACTCATAAGAAGAAATGGCACGAAGCGCCAAAGGATGAACTGCGGTACCGATACTTCTTTAAGGATTTGCTGAACCGTTGCGACAATCCAGACTTCGAGACGAAATTCGATCACAAGATCAAGAACACTAAGATGAAATTCACCACCGTCGAAAAGATCATGTGGACGACCGACAGCGCCCTGGCCGTTATGTCCGAAGGGATCGGCATGTCTCTTGGAACAGTGGCCAATGTCGGGGCGGGGGTGGTGGTTCCCTCAGCGAAAGATGTCGGTGCCCTCGATGTTCTCAAAGCGTTCTTCTCAACCAGCGCCGACTTTGCTCCCAAGCTTGGAAAATACACGCTTGAAAAAACTGTTACCACCGGGTTCACTGTGGGCAACAAACTTCTCGGACTGGTCATTGACAAAGGAGCGCCTAAGGGGCTTGGCAGGCTCACAAAAGATAAAGACCGCATCACCCGCGAACGCCTCCTTGATTACCGCCGAGAACGAGCGCTGGCCGCCCAGACGGTATCGGGACGCAAAGGCAAGAAAGAGAAAGCAAGCTTCAAGCGCGCCGCCAAAGAAACCGACGAGCTATTCATGAAGGTCACCAAGCATGCCTACTGGGCGCACTCAGTCCTGCAGAGCAAACTGGTGCCGATCCTCGTACGTTTGGCCAAGAACGAAGACAAACCGGGGCACGGAATCAAGACCTGCCAGGAAGCCGGTCATTACCTCAGCGTCATGTATGAATTCCAGCATCAGCTTGATAAGACCGGGCGCTACATTGCCCCGTGTCTCGCCTTCGTAGCGCAGATGCGTGACTGGGAGAAACAACTGTCGCTAATCGAAGAAGACATCCGCAAGGTGCTGCAAGATTCGGCCGGTAGCTGGATTAATGAAGGCGACCATTCCGCCTGTGTGAAAAAACGGTTCCTCAAGAAGTCAACCCGTTGCTACGGTCCTTCCGAGTCCAACCCGAACGTACCGATTAATCCACTCACGAGTCGAGAAGAGAAGCCGAAAGTGCCCTCCAAGAAAGGCCGCCCAAAACGGTCTGAAAAGAAATGATCGGTCAGTCCAGTAGGGCAGAACCCGATGCGATATCTTTCCAATGATACCAAACACTCCCGCGCGGTTCTGCCGGGGATCGCTTTGTGATTGACAATCCTGGCCACAACACGTATTGTGGAATATGTCTAAGTTGCTCCGTTATTATTCCCCCGGCAACGTATATTTTGTGACCTCTGTGACGCATGATCGTGAGAAGATATTGACCACACACCCCTCGCTCTTCCGCGCCGCCATCGAACAGGTTAGGGCAACGGAGCCATTTGAACTCGTCGCACACGTGATTTTGCCCGATCATGTTCATCTGATCATTGATCCGGGAAGTTCTGATCTATCTCATCTAATGAAGCGTATCAAGCTCGTTTTTGCCTATCGATTTCGACAGGTTCATTCATTGTTCCGCCACAAGACCTGGCAACGCCGATTCTGGGATCACATTATCAGGGACGAGGATGATATGAACCGACATATCGATTATGTTCATTACAACCCGGTGAGGCATGGGCTGGTATTGAGTCCGTTTGATTGGCCAGAGTCATCGATTCATGAATATCGCGACCGTGGAATTTACGCTGACGATTGGGGTGTTAGCGATGAAGTATCGAAAACGGGAACTTTTGGTGAATAGGAAGTGGGTCTTGAAAATGGCAGAACCGCTCCGGGCATTTGTATCTCAGGATAAAATTCGCAGCACCGGGTTCTGCCCTACGAAACTGAACCATCGGCTCGCCGGGTCGTGGTTTCGAAGCATGAACCTCAACGCTTCCCATGCTGCTCAATCACATCCCGCCTGAGATCGTCCACGAACTCCCCACGCGTATGATTGGCCGCCACCGCCCTCTCATAGTACCGATCGGCACGCGCTGACATTGATGGATCGTTCTGCCTGAGACCAATCTGCTGAATCAACCGCCCGCATTGAGCCTGCACATAGAAATCGGTGGGAAACATATCGGCTGTTCGGATCATCAATTGCAGAACATCGGAATTTCGTCCCTGAACCATCAACAGGTCGGCCATTAACAACCGGATCGATTTTGAATCGGGATGCTTGCGGAAAAACCGATCCGCCAGCACATAGGCGGAGTCATATTGACCCTGGTGAAACAGTTGCATCGCTCGTTCATAGTCCGATTGCACATACGCGTTGGCCACACGATTAGCGAACCGTTGGGAGATATCAAGAATTCTCACTTTGTAATTACACACGTAGTAGCTGGCCGTTGGGGGAATCAACTCCAAATCCCGATAGGCGGCCACGGCTTCAACGTAATTGTCGACATCAACAGCCAGATGCGTGATCGGCTGCCGGTCAAACAGAGTGGAATCGACTGTGGCCACTCCGAACAGATGAATGAACGACTTCACTTTTGTATTAAATGTCAGCGTTGTGCCGTACGACCCGGACACCACCGCCCCGGGACCAAGTATCTGGGCCAGGTCTTCGTTGGCCTCCTTGATTTGAAAGGCGCGGTCATAGATGTGGAATTCCCAATAACGAATGCCATTGTTCACCACCGACACTGAAACTAACACGATTGCAATCGTCACAATAGACCTTCGCCCCAGCGTAAACTTCCCGCGGCCCGCAAGGAAACGCACCAATAGAGCCAACCCGATAGCGCCCGGCAATGTTGCCCAAATCAACCATCGTCCCGGAACCGGAAAATAATAAAAACTGTTGCCGATCAAATGATAGAGACCAAACCAGCTCACAAAAACCAGAACCGCAAACTCACCCCAGCCCAGATGCCGACGCTTCAGTTTGTCATCGTCGCGATCCAGGATAGTGAAGCCGAAAACGATGATGGCCGGAATCAGCAGCAGAGTGTACCGAATAGGTGAATAATTCAACGGCGCCAGTCCGATAGTCGCACACACGATCCAGAAAAGGGCAAAACGTGTAACCGGCGATAGAGTACGAATTGACTTCAGGCCGAGCATCACAATCATAAACCCACCCGCCATGAGCATCAGGCCAAGGTCCGGGTCGAGATTGTATAGCCGGTTAGTAAAACCGTACGAGATAATACTCTCAACAAACGCCCACGGCGAAGTCAACCCTTCAGGCGTACCATAAAGACCATGCGACTGCTCCATGATGTATGCCCGGGCTGAGCTGAAATTCTCTCCGTACAGAATCGCCACCAGACCAGCACTTCCGATCAGAAACCCGGCCACCGAGCATATTGCATTAGTGTAACGCGACCTCACATCCGAAAATAGAAGAGAAAGAACAACAGGCCCAAGCAGGACCGCACCAAACAGCTTGCCGGTAAGCATCGCGAAGCTGACCAGTACACCGGAGAGAGCAGCTCCCCACGCGCGGTGCCCCCATCTGGAGAAGACAAACATAACCAGCGAAGCCCAAAAAATTATAGCCGTCTCAAGATACGGCAATCGACCATGTGTAAGCAGCGTGATATTACCAACGAAGACCAGCGTAACAGCAGCGCCCACCCAACGGCTGTGGTATCGAAACACGGCCAACAGAAGAAACAGCAAACCTGCAAACGAGAGCACTACTCCTACAAGATTGGCATTCACACGTGAGACACCGATCATAGAAAAACAGATTCGTCCCACCATCGACACCAACGAGTGCTCATAGACCGTCCAGCGCGGATAATCGAAAGGATCGGACTCACCAAACAGAGCTTCATTACGAGCATGGAAAACGAGATGGAAAGGATCGGTCGCCAGCGACTGCCCCAAACCGGAATAGTACATCGGCGGATCGGAAGAAAGGTCGGCTATCCAACCGAAGAAACCGGCTACCAGTATTGCGCCGGTCAAAATCACCAGCAAACTCTTACGACTGATTGCTCCAGGTCTCATCGGTTCAACCGTCTGTTTCAAATCGTAACATCATCATAGGCTATCCTCAACCAATTTCGCCCGACCCGGCCCTCATGTCAAGCAGAGCCAGACAACAGATACGGCGTACCGCCCTTAAGCACAGAATATCCGCACTTTCTCTTTGTCCGAGTCGATATCAATCGATGTTTCGGTCAGGGCCACGATCAGTGCATTGACCGACTCAGAATCAAGCTTGCCAAGATCGATATCCAAACCGTGATCGTTCAGATGGCCGGTGAATTTTTCCTGTGCGTGCTTCGGCACCAGCCCCTTGAGCTTCATTCCCGCTTTCAGCAGGACCAACGGAACCTTGACATTTACCGACTCCCTACCATTGTGCTTCTCCGGATCACCATTGATCTGGATGTGCAGGTACTTGGGTTTCCTCCCACTTGTGGATTTCCCCCCAGCCTCGAAACCGGGAGCGATATTCAAAGCATCCAACAAACGCTCGGCTTCGTCGGCTTTAATTTTACCGGTAGCCAGCATGTCCAGAATCTTGCGACGTTCTTCACTCATTTTCTAACTCCTTTGTATTAGTCAACAATGTAAAATTGTCCTTAGTGATGAATCGGTATAACCGATGCAAGCCCATTTCCGGCCCAGTCGGCGTAAATTGGTTCGAGCATCACTGCTCTTTCAGGTTCGACGACCACCTTACCCACCGTACCCTTCAAAGCCGTAAGCAGCCTCTCAGCGTCATTGATACCTATTCTTCCTCCGGCCAGCATCTCAAGTACTAATAGTTGAGGTGCACTCATGAGTCCCTCGCTTCCTTCAATTTTTCTATCGCTTCTTCAACTGAAATTTCGCCCCGCTCAAGCTGGTCCAGGGCTTCTACCGGTTTCTCCTCAACGACGATCTCAACAAAATCAAGCCGCTTGGATATTCGATTGAGTCGGCTCTTGACTGTCGGATAGGAAACACCCAGAAAATTCTCCATCTGCTTGATTGAACCGTGACAGCGCACAAACGCCGCGACAAACACCTGATCTTCAGCTCCTAACTTAGCCAGCGGCGGTAGTTGAAACTCACCCTCAAGCACAATCCCGCTCTCCTCGACCCGTACTCTCTCTACCGTGATCTTTCTTGATCCCACCAGTTTTGCTAACTCAATCCACTCCTGAACCATTTTCTTGTCCTCATAAGTCATATATTACTATTTATGCTATTATAACGTCATTATCTTAATTTTGTTTCTTTTTATATTGATTTTTTTAAGCTTTTATATACTATTTCTAATTATTCTCCATAATTTGCCAATGATTCAATCGTAGCTGCCGCTAACAAATCACAAAATTCCACGAAATTACTTGACAGAAAGACTGTTAAATCTATATTGACCGCCTATTAGCACTCACTTGTGTCGAGTGCTAATAATGACATCTATATGGTAGAGAGACGAAAGAAGACAAATAGAAACATTACAACAAATGCAACAGGAGGATGAAATGCAGTTTAAGCCACTAGCTGACCGTGTTGTGGTCAAGCCGTTCGAAGAGATGGAAACAAAAAAAGGTGGAATCATTATTCCCGATACCGCCAAAGAAAAGCCGATGCAGGGCGAGATCATCGAAGTTGGCCCAGGTCGTACATCCGATGACGGCAACAAAATCGGTATGGAAGTCAAGAAGGGTGACCGGATCCTCTATGGCAAGTATTCCGGAACCGAGGTATCAGTCGGCGAAGCCGAGTACCTCATCATGCGCGAATCCGACATCTTTGCCATTATCCAGGGCAAGTAAACAGGAACTGAAAGGAACAATTCAAAATGGCAAAACTCATAGACTTTGATGTCACCGCCCGCAACAAACTCAAAGTGGGCGTGGACAAACTGGCCGACACCGTTAAGGTAACGCTTGGCCCAAAAGGACGTAATGTCATCCTCGACAAGAAATTCGGATCACCCACTATCACTAAAGACGGCGTGACCGTTGCCAAAGAGATCGAACTGGAAGACCACTTTGAAAACATCGGCGCCCAGATGCTCAAGGAAGTTGCTTCCAAGACATCCGACGACGCCGGTGACGGTACCACCACCGCTACCCTGATCGCCCAGGCAATTTACCGCGAAGGTCTCAAAAATGTTACCGCCGGTCACAATCCAATGGCTATCAAGCGCGGTATCGAAAAAGCGGTCATCGTCATTGGTGATGAGATCAAGAGTATGTCCAAGCCGGTTGCCGGCAAGGAAGAGATCTCGCAGGTCGGCACAATTTCCGCCAACAACGACAAGCAGATTGGTGATCTGATTGCCGAAGCGATGGAAAAAGTTGGCAAGGATGGCGTCATCACGGTCGAAGAAGCCAAAACCGCCGAGACGACTCTTGATGTCGTCGAAGGTATGCAGTTTGATCGCGGCTACGTCTCCCCGTACTTCGTCACCGATCCCGATGCTATGGAAGCGGTCCTTGAAGATCCGCTGATTCTGATCCACGACAAAAAGATCGGCAACATGAAAGACCTTCTACCCCTTCTGGAGAAAGTCGCTCAGCAGGGCAAGCCGCTGATGATTATCGCCGAAGATATCGAAGGCGAAGCGCTCGCGACCCTGGTCGTCAACAAACTTCGCGGTACTATCAAAGTCGGCGCGGTCAAAGCTCCGGGCTTTGGTGATCGTCGCAAGGCCATGCTTGAAGACATCGCTATCCTGACAGGCGGCCGTGTGATCGCCGAAGAGATTGGCCTGAAACTTGAGAACGCTGTCCTCGCCGACCTTGGTTCCGCCAAGAAAATCTCCATCGACAAAGACAACACCACTATCGTCGAGGGTGCAGGTAATAAGGACGATATCAAGGGCCGTATCGGCCAGATCCGCAAGCAGATCGAAGACACCACTTCCGACTACGATAGCGAAAAACTGCAGGAACGCCTGGCCAAGCTGGCCGGTGGCGTGGCTGTTATCAATGTTGGCGCCGCGACTGAGACCGAGATGAAAGAGAAGAAGGCTCGGGTTGAGGACGCTCTTCATGCTACCCGCGCTGCGGTCGAGGAAGGTATCGTGGCTGGCGGCGGTGTAGCATTTCTCCGTGCTATCGCATCGCTGGATAAGGTCAAGATCGACGCTGACGAGATGGTTGGAGTGAGCATCATCCGTAAGGCTCTCGAAGAGCCGATTCGCCAAATCTCCGAGAACGCCGGTGTCGAGGCTTCGGTTGTTGTCAATAAAGTCAAAGGTGAGTCCGGCGCTTTTGGTTACAATGCGCAGACCGACACTTACGAAGACCTTCTCAAGGCCGGCGTGATTGATCCTACCAAGGTGACACGCTCCGCGCTGGAGAACGCTGCTTCAATCGCCAGCCTGCTTCTGACCACCGAAGCGGTTGTTGCCGATGCGCCCGAAGACAAAAAAGCTGCTCCCGACATGGGTGGTGGCATGGGCGGTATGGGCGGTGGCATGCCCGGCATGTACTAAGCCGATACTTATCACGTTAAGTCTAAAGGTCCCGACAATTATTGTCGGGACCTTTTTTTGTGACAGGTTGCTATGGATAAGGATGCTTCCGGTCATTTTCCGTTCCGTTGGGTCCTGCACGCAGAGTCCGCCGCGGCGAGCCAGCTAACTCGTATTTTAGTTGACAGATTTGGCCATAATACGTCTTTTTGGTGTATAACAGATGGGCTGTTGGTGTAGTCTCGCCGGAGGGCGGGCACAGAAAGGAGGCGCCAATGATCTGAGTTTGCGATAAAGTTGATTGCAATCGGAGATGTTCACAAACATTGGAGGCTTTATGAAATCAACATTGAAGTTACTATTGATCCCGTTGTTGCTCTGCACCTCGACTGTATCAGGACTGGATTTCACAATCACCAGCGTTACAGAGGTAGGACCGATCTATACCGATATCTACCCGGCCGCTCAGTGGTCGCCCGACGGCACCATGCTCGGCTTTTTCAGCGGTGGAGGATTCACTGTTTCCGATACGCTGGGGAATGTTAGACCCGCTATAAAGCACGCCTATCTTCCGCATCGGTTCCGCTGGATTGATAATGCCAACATCGTACTATATAGCTGGATGCATGATACCGGTCGTATTGTCCGCGCCCGGCTGAGTACTTTTGAGATCACCACGGGAGCGGAGACGGTCATACTCGACTATCACAGGCGTTATCGCGACCGATGGCCGAAGGATATGGTAACGGCGAAGGGACCATATACGACAGTTGAAGGAGCGGCCTACTACTGGCAAGTCCTGGATCGTCAAAAAACGTTTGCGGCCGTTGGCATCACCAAGGAGCAGACTGAACGGCACGGTCTTTCGCTGGCCGAGCAACATATACTGACACCGGGCGAGGATGCTCTATATCTGGTTCGCACCGACGGAACCGATTCGACCAAGATATCCAACAAGCCTTATGAGCCGTATGTCAGCCTGCCAATCAGCATCAGCCCCGATCAGACACACATTATTATCCGAGGCACGCTGATCCGGCTGTCGGACGATTACACCATTATACTCGATACAATGATCCACGAGTTCCCGGAAGGAACAAAGTTATGCGGAATGGGCGCAGGCTCATTCAATCCTACTGGCACCGAGATTACCTTCTATATCTCTTGCGATGACGGCCATTCTCTGGTAGTCGATCGTATGGGGCTTTTTGATTACAGCACAAACGAATTCACAATCTTGGACACCTTAGTCAATCTCAGCCAGTGTACACGTCCGACCTATTCATCGGACGGACGACGCATAGCGTTTCACTCAAACGGGGTCTTGTATTTTCTTACCAGGGAGGTGCACCAATGAAAAGGCGGGCTTGCTCAACACTAACTCTGATCGGGGCGGGGGTTCTGTTTACCTTTCTGGCCGTCAGCCCGGTATCAGCCCAGGTGCTGCTGTGCATCGATCCCGGACATGGGGACTCGGATCCAGGAGCCCTGACCCACATTCCCAATTATTCCGAAAAGAGGCTCAACCTGCAGATTGCCGAAGCTATGTTGGATACCCTGCAATACAATGGGTGGGTTCTTGGTACACACGTTGTCTTTACTCGGCAGACAGATGTTGCAGTCCTTCTGAAAAGACGGGCGCAAATTGCCAACGATGCTGGAGCCGAGGCGTTTATCTCGATTCATCACAACGCGTCGGGCAACCCAAACACCGTACAAGGCAGTGAAACATGGTACAGCTCGACGGAAATCATCAGCGGATGTGGCGGCGGTTACGACGGCCAGTTCCATGACACCGACGACTCACTGGCAATGAAGTTGTTCTACCGGCTCCGGGACGACCTGGCCCTGGAAAACCCCAATCGAGGTTTTAAGGATACCTGTTGCCTGACTGTTCTCAAGTGCACCAAGATGGTCTCCGCCCTTACCGAGGCGGCCTTTATCAACGCACCCCATTTCGACGACATGGCCGACACTTTCTATTACGATTGGGGCAATATTCGGGGAATAGAAGCCGGAGCAATTCTTCAGGGCTGGTCGAGCTTCAGAGATGGACAGGGGATTGCCATCGTCGACCTTGACTTTGTCGGCAGAGACGAGGTAGAAGAGCTTGATGTTTATGTTGACGGTTATAGATTCCCCCGGCTAAAGCCGGGGTCCTTTGGGCTTACACCCATCGCTTCGCGACCATTACAACTCCTGACGGAGTTGTCCTGAATCCTGTTGTCCTTGAAGTTCTACATAATTCCGGGCATCCCCCGAAGCAGTCCCGGAAACGTCTTACGTATATACGAACAGACTCCAGGCTTCAGGACCTTTCGGCGGTATTTG
>DAOWIM010000310.1 GCA_030640905.1 bacterium | reverse complement strand
GCCTGCTGGAAAAAGATCATCAATCCCGATGATATCGTCGGTCTCAAAACCAATGTCTGGGCCAATCTACCGACCACACCTGAAGTCGAACAGGCTATCAGGAATGGTGTCATGTCGGCCGGAGTCCCGAAAGAAAAGATCGGAATCAGTGATCGTGGCGTCATTGGCCATCCGATCTTTGAGAAGGCCACCGCGCTGATCAATGCTCGCCCGCTACGAACTCATGCCTGGTCGGGGGTCGGCAGCCTGATCAAGAATTATATTATGTTCTCACCCGAACCTCCAAAATATCATTCCAATGCGTGCGCCGATCTGGGTGCGCTGTGGGAGTTGCCGATTGTTAAGGGTAAGACACGGCTTAACGTGCTGGTGATGCTCACCCCGCTCTTTCACGGTCAGGGCTGGCACCATTTTGACTCGAAGTTTACCTGGCCGTATAAGGGGTTGCTGGTTAGTACCGATCCAGTGGCCGCCGATACGGTTGGCCTGCAAATTTTCCACGCCAAACGGAAAGAATATTTTGGCGAAGAACGCCCGCTTAAACCAGCGGCGCACCATGTCGTCATTGCCGATAAGAAGTTTGGCCTTGGCACCAGTGATCCGAACAAGATTGAAGTCGTCAAACTGGGTTGGGAAGAGGGCGTATTGATTTAATACAGCAACGGACTATATCCCGGCCGCACCTTGGCGCAAAGATAAGAGCGCTCGACTATAACTTTGATAAGCACAGAGGAGCTAAACGATGATCGATACTATCAAACGACGAAACCGAACGATAACACACCTGCTGATCGTGGCTGCGGCTATAATCGGTCTGGTAACCGGTTGTTCGCAATTCTGCGGACAGGGACCACAACCTTACCTGCTGCTCTATGCGTTTGAGCAGGAAGGCACGTTGCTTTCAGAGAAAATGACAATTGAACGGACCGATCACAATCTTGGACGTACCGTCCTGACAGGTAAACTGGCCGGCAAGGATATTGTGCTGGCCGAGTCAGGGATCGGTATGACTAACGCCGCGATGACCACTCAGCGGATGATCGACCAGTACGATCCGATAGCTGTCATTTTCACCGGCATTGCCGGAGCGATCGACAGCGCCGTTGCGATTGGTGATATTGTGGTGCCATCGAAATGGATCGAACACGATTACGGCTACTATGGATCGAACGGATTTGAATATCGTTCGATAGGTATCTATGTCCCAGCCGACAGCGCGGTTCGCAAAGTGGCCGCGTTTAGCTCCGACGAGCATCTGTTGAAGGTGCTTAACGACGCTTTGAAAACTGATGTTGCCCTCAAGTCTATCGGCGACCGTGCACCCGAGATCATCGTTGGCGGGGTCGGAGTCTCGGGCAACAGCTTTATTGATCGCAAAGAAACAAGAGAGTGGTTGGCCTCCGAGTTTGCGGCGGACGTTGTCGATATGGAGTCGGCTGCGGTTGGACAAGTTTGCACAGTTAACGATGTACCGTTTATCGTTTTTCGGTCAGCGTCCGATCTGGCCGGTGGTTCCGGGTCGGAAACGGCAAGAGAACAGCTGGACCAGTTTTTTGAAGTTGCCGCGTTTAATTCATCGGCGTTGGTCATAGCGCTGTTGGGGGCGTTGTAGTAATTCGCCAGTCGGTTCAGAGTAGATGGTGTCGCGCTGAAGTGTAGCAGGGCAAACGAGTTGCCACCGCGCTACGGAGATTCGAAAAGGCTCATCTCGGAATGGTAGATGGTGTAAGTTTCCAGAAGAAGTTCCTCTGTCGCTTCATGACCAAGATTGAGAATTATGGCCGAAGGATGCCTGAAGAGCGGGTCGATTCGTTCATCGGCAAACCCAACATCAAGGTGCTTGGAGATATCGCTGGCCAGCGAGACCACATGGGCTATCGGCGCGGTTGTGCCGGCGCGGAATGTTGGTGGGCGATGATGACTGGTTAAGGCCTGGACCAAATCGGAGGGAAATGACCATTTGCTCAGCAGCATTGACGCAACATCACAGTGATTGAAATGAAGCGCCTGCTGTTCGAGGATGCGAAATGAGCCAGTCTCGGCTTCAACCTGTGTAACCACTTCCATGTACCGATCTTTCAGATTCTGGAGAAGAACCAGTTTCCCGATATCGTGCAGCAGACCGGCCACATAGACTTCCCCCTCGTCCGGATGGCCGAGCCATCGAGCTATCTGCCGCGCGGCGACGGCTGTTCCGAACGAGTGTCGCCATAGTTTGGATTCGGGGCCGTCGGGGTCATCGGAGGCGAACATCTTCTGAGCTGACGCGGCCATAATAATCGAGCGGACCTCATCAAATCCAAGAACCAGAATGGCCTCTTCAAGGGTCTTGACCTGGCGTTTGCGACCATAGAACGGAGAATTGGCCAGTTTCATAGCTTTAGCGCTTATGGATTGGTCGGAGGATAGAACTTTCGAGATATCGGCTATTTTCGATTCAGTATTGGACGTAAGTTTCATCGCTGATGACATCACAGCAGGGGCAGCAGGCAAGTCACCAACTGCCGCCACTATTTGGTCCAATGTCGCTCGAAAGGCATTTGTAACAGTCATAGGTCACCCCACTCCCCGTGGGGGCTTTAGGTCGTATATCGGCAGAATTGACCATTTCTGAATCAAATTGCTCAGGCGATATTGAGAATCAACCCAACAACAATTATAGTTGACGTCTTTTTCTAACAGGGGCTAACTTGTTGCCGTTCGACAGCCGAAAAGGATATCAAGTCAATTACTTAAGGATAAGGAGTTTACGATGAAGAGATTGATGTTTGGCGCGACCATTCTATGCCTGGTCGCCTGCCTGATTGTTGCCTGCGGTGGCGGGAAAACTATCACCCGGCTTGATGCTGAGAGCACCACCGACCTGAGCGGACGCTGGAACGATACCGATAGTCGCCTGGTTTCCAGAGAGATGATTTCCGATTGCATCTCTCGCCCCTGGCTCACCGAGTTTGCCGCTACACAGGGTCGTAAGCCGG
>DAOWIM010000099.1 GCA_030640905.1 bacterium | reverse complement strand
GCGGCAAAATCAGCCTTCCAGACCTTCTGGGACTTCTATCAGTGTCTTCTGGATACGCTCTGGCCGAATATAGACCATCGACGCCTCAAATGTCGCATGGTAACCAAATGACCAACAATATGCAACTTCTGGGACAACCTCTCCACATGTGCCGCGTATGTTGATGTAAGCTTGCATGCCGTCAGATGTGGACATCTGACGGCCATTGAGGCACTTGTGCCCCGCTGAATCAGCTTCACTCAATTGAGAGATGAGCCTGCGGAGTGGTCGCCGTGGTCAACTCTTCAAATCTGGCCTGGAAGAATCGGAGCACTTTCGGTTCAAAGACGAATTTCAATCCATTGATCTTGTTGCGTTGTTTATACAGCCGGATGATGCCTTCGGCAGTGAAGTCCATATGGCTCTGCGTATATACGCGCCGCGGGATTGTCAGTCGCACCAGTTCCAGAGCGGGTTGTCGGTTTTTACCGGTCTCGGGGTCACGTCCTGAGGAAACATTGCCGCGTTCCATCGTCCGCACGCCAGTTTCCACATAAATCGCCGCCGCCAGAGACTGCGCCGGGAACTGCTCCTGGTCGATATGGGGAAGGAAACGTCGCGCATCCAGGAAGATTGCATGGCCACCGTGCGGTACAACGTGCGGTACGCCGGCTTCAGTCAACAGTTCGCCGAGATAGTTGGTCTGCTCGACACGATAGCGGATGTAATCATCGGTTTCAACCGACTCTCTGATCCCCTGGGCCAGAGCGGCCATATCGCGACCACTCATCCCGCCATAAGTGTGCAGCCCTTCGTAGATGACCACTTCACCCTTGGCAGCAACAAAGAAATCCTCGTCATTCATAGCGAGGAAGCCACCGATATTAACCAGTCCGTCTTTCTTGGCAGAGCAGGTACAGCCGTCGGTGTAGGAACAGATTTCCTTGACGATTTCCTTGACCGATTTATCGGCGTAACCGGGCTCGCGTTTCTGAATGAAATAGGCGTTTTCGATTGTGCGCGTGTTATCCAGCATGATCTTGATGTTATACTTGTCGCAGAAAGCACGAAGCTCTTTGAGATTGGCTATTGAGATCGGCTGGCCACCGGCCATGTTTACGCAGGTTTCGTAACTTACGTATGGTACTCGATCCGCGCCGACCTCATCGACAAGCCGCTGCATCTTGGCCAGATCGACATTGCCTTTGAATGGGAGTTCGCTGGTAGTGTCGTGGGCTTCATCGACGATGACATCCACAAATGTTCCACCGGCCAATTCCTGGTGAAGACGCGTAGTTGTAAAAAACATGTTACCGGGCACACGGTCGTCGGGCTTGATAAGCAGTTTCGACATTATGTGTTCGGCAGCGCGACCCTGATGAGTCGGGACGAAATACTTGTAGCCGTAGACATCTCGAACAGTTTCTTCCAGCTCGTAGAAATTGCGACTTCCGGCATAGGCCTCATCGCCCATCTGCAGCGCAGCCCACTGAGCATCACTCATAGCGCTTGTGCCACTGTCGGTTAGCAGATCTATGAAAACGTCTTTGCTCTTTAGTAGAAATGTATTGTATCCGGCTTCGCGGATAGCCTTCTCGCGATATTCCAGGGTGGTCATTTTGATCGGTTCGACCGTCTTGATTTTGAAAGGTTCCGGTACGTGTTTCATCATATCTCCCTAACAGTTGTCAGTCATAATCTCAGGAGAGGACGCCTGGGCGCACTTTCCCGGCCGCTCACTCAGTAACGATACGGCGAGGGGAAGATACAGCAAGATCGGGCCAAAGGCCAACCCCTTTTTTGTGGTTGCTGCTTATTGGTGATGAGCCCTAATTGAGGGCGTCAGGCCGATTCCACGGACTCAAATGTGAGCGGATCGGCTTACAGCTAAAGTATTAACCTTCGTCCCAGCATGAACGCTTCTGCGGCTTCCACTCCAATAGTTGATCCTCGCCATCGAGCCAGGTGTTCCAGTGCGACAACAGAACGGGCATGAGGCCACGAACGCATCTCAGACTCATATACCTGTAGGGCCTTTAGCTTCAACTCTAAAGTATCGGAAATGTTTACATACCAATCGGGTGTAAACGGAATCGCCGATCCCGGGGTTTGCCATTCGGTACTCGAAGCGACTTCAAAGAACAACAACGTATGTATGCCGTGATTGTGTGGCATGGGACGACAAGCAGTGACGACTGCCTCGTGGATTCGTCGATGGTCGATGTTGAGATCGCCGCCGTGGTGCGTATACAGAATATCGGGTTTGACACGCTCAATAAAGTTCTCCACCGTCTTGATCACGTCCAGGCGATCCAGTGAATCTATCCGATTGTCAGGCAAGTCGTGCAAAACGAGGGACTTTACTCCAAGCAGGTCGTTGGCCTTACGTGCAGCCTGTCCGAGATCTGATAACTCATCCTGTTGGTCTTCGTGTTTACGTTGTTCATAGCGACTGGTAATCCCTTCGGCTAGAATCACCACATTTACTTCATCTCCGGCCTCCACGTGCCGTGCCATGGCGCCGCCGCACCCGAGAACCTCATCATCGGGATGAGCTGCGATTACCAGGATAGTATTATTCATGGTCCACCTTAGTAATCACAACGTCTGCGATTATCTTATCGGATTTCAAAGCAGGTCGCTGAAATTCAAATCTGAACTTGTCGGTTTCCAGAAAGGCGCGAGGATAGCCGTCGGCATCCAGCATGCGGATATGATCAAAGAGTTTCTCGAGGCCGGTTATCCCTGTGATATCGCTCTGTTCAGGTTTGCGGCGCTTGAACACAACCGCCTCCCCTTCCTGTTCGATTGGTTCCGGTTTCGTTTCAATGATTCGTACTATCATCTCTTCGACGATCCTTCCAGCCCGCAGGTATATCTCCTCAGCCGTTCCATAGAGTGACAATGGTTGTTTCATATAGATTGGTCCGGCGTCCAGTTCTTTTACACACCGGAGAGCCGTGATCTTGGTGTCATTGATTGAGCGCGAAATGAGATTTTGAAGAGGGCTGCCACCGCGACCAAAAGGCAGGTCAGTCATATGAAATATAACACACTCGAAGTTTTCAAATACGTGCGACGGGATAATATATGACCAGTGGGGGAAAAATACATAGCGCGGCTTTAGTTTCTCAAGATATTCGAATGTCAATTCTGACTTCTTGGTGATCAATACGACTTCTTCGTTCACACACTGCTGAAGTCGCCGAGCCATCTCTTTATGCCACTCTCGACTAGTGGCCAGCACATATCCCATAGATCACCTTTACTTGCTTCCTTGCAGAAGTTTTTGTCTCCGTTGCTCTATGAAGGGAAAATACGGAAAGATCGAGCCAAAGGCCAACCCCTTTTTTGTGGCTGCTGCTTCTTGGTGGTCAAGTTGCCATTCAGATCGCATGTCGTTCTCTTCGATGAATATCGACACCATCATACCTCAGGCTGAGATACCACCGTCAACCAGGATCGTCTGCCCGGATATGAAACCAGCCTTATCCGAGAGTAGAAACAGAAGGAGTGGCGTGATGTCGCTGATCTCGGCCAGGCGTCCCAGTGGCGTTCGCCTGACAATCTGGCCCAGGCCGTCATCATCAAGACCTGCCGACATCACTGTCCTCATGTAGCCGGGCGCAATCGAGTTGACGGTGATGTTTCGTCTTCCGACTTCGCGGGCGAGACTTCGGGCAAAACCGTCCAGCGCCGCCTTTGTCGCCGAGTAAACCGCCAGCCCATTGTAACCCCGGGTACCGACAATTGAACTGATATTGACAATGCGACCTCCATCTTTGGAAGTGAGCATGTGTCGCAGACACTGTCGCGTCAGGAACAACGCCCCTTCCAGATTGATCGAAATCATTCGGGAGATGTCAACTTCCGGCAGCGTAGCAAATATGCCGTCGCGAGCAATCGCCGCATTATTGACCAGGCCATAGACAGTTCCATGCACACCGACCGCCTTTTGCACAAAGCGCCCGATCTCATCGGGGACCGCGACATTGACTTCGTCGAATACCAGCCGGTCCTCGCTAAAACGAGCGATCAGTTCATCAGTTTCCGGGGTGCCTTTGCGACTGAACGTCGAGACGTTGTACCCTTCTTCCAGCAATGATCGGCAGAACTCAAGACCAACCCCGCGAGATCCGCCGGAGACGATTACGTGGCGTGGTTTATCGTCGGCTCTTTTTTCCATGTGGTGTCGCCTCTATTTTGGATACGGGCAGGAAAACCTGAGGGACTTTGTAGTCGGCCAGGATCGCCCGTAGTTTTGATTTTATCTCTTTAGCATTCAATTTGGTGTCGTTCTGCATGACGATCTCGGCGGCAACGATTGAGCCGAGGATCGGGCTGCGTTTGGCAAAGACGCGAGAGTCGGTCACTTGCGGCAGCGACTGCAGGGCCAACTCAACTTCCTCGGGCAGCACTTTCAGTCCGCCGACATTAATCATGCCGTCCTGCCGACCGACAAAATAAACGCGACCATCGCGCACCTCGACAGCATCGTCGGTCCGAAGCCAGCCATCGTCGGCGCTGATCGACCGTCCGTCAACATACCCACTCATCGGGGCCGGTGTCTTTACCTGCAACAGGCCGTCGACAACTTGCAACTGTACACCCTCCTGCCGATCAAGATACTCGACCGGAAACCCGGCCCGGCCATCGGAGACAACTATTGCCGTCCCGGCTTCGGTGGAGGCATAGATATGGGTGAGGCGGGTTGGAGCAAAGAACGATTCGATACTGTCCAGTATCGCTTGGTCGACAATCTCTCCGCCGAGCGTGGCCTGTTCCAGTTTGACAGAGGGGACGTCCGATGGCCACGAACTGATCAGCATGCGCCAGAAAGTTGGTGTGCCGCTGATGATCGTCACTCCGTGGTTGGACATCCCTGCGGCCATCCTGTCGTATTCAGCGGGCGGGTAGTAGATCGTTCCGTCGCTGTTGATCGCCGAGAAGAATACCTGCAGACCGGCGAAACTGGTCGCTGAGTATGTCATGATCCAGGTGCGACCGGACAATCGTTCGCTTACATATTCTGAAGAGTATTGGATTGTTGCCCAGCGGTGACGGGCGATTTTTGGTTCTCCTGTTGTCCCTGATGTGAACACATAGAGACAGCCCTCGTTGTCAGCAGGAGTTGTGTCTGCCAATGATGTAATCTGGCCCGGTTCCTCCCATGAATCATTCTGCAAAAGGAGATCGACACGATGATCGGCCCGGAGCTTTTCGACTTGTGCGCTCTTGAAAAAGGCATGACAGAGAAAAAGCTCACTCTTCAGTTCACGTGCCAGGATCAGCGCGACTGCCTGATACAACGGATCGGACGAATGAATCATTATCCGCCGGTGGCAGGAAAAAAGAGGCCGGTATCGCTCAAGCAGCGCCTTGAACTCAGCGCGGCTGACAACCCGGTTGTCTACTATGAGAAATGGCCGCTCACTGTTCATATAAACGGGCTAGTTCGCCTATGGTGCGGAAGTTTGTAAAGCCTCCCGCAAACGGGTCTTTCTGGGTTTTCAATTCAAGATGAACGATCACCTCGGCCAGAGCCAGAGAATCAAGGGAAGTGTCGCTGAGGATCGATGTTTCTGCTGTCAGCGTTGACTCTTCCAGATCGTTCTGGTTCATCACTTCGCGGATCGTCTCTATGACGACTTCGGTTATGTCTGTTGCCACGCTGTTGTTTCTCCTCTTGATAGTTCAGGCATCCTGCCAAATATCTCCTTTGAGTTCCGTCGTGTCATTCTAACGGTGCACAAACTCTTTGTCAAGATTGCACCGACCTCGGCATTATCGGATACGAGTCACACAGATCAACATCGTCTGACCCGTTCAGTGTTGTCCGAACAACTCTGGTAGTTGTTTCGGTAGGAGCAATGCGCTGTGGTATGGGGGGTTACACTTGACGCTACAAAAGCTCTGTGCCCGGCACATG
>DAOWIM010000308.1 GCA_030640905.1 bacterium | reverse complement strand
GAAAGGGATCTCGATCCCAACCACTACACCGGTAATCCGACTACATTTCGCCTGTCTCTCCGGTCTCTTTCACCATCGTGACCACCCGTTGTGGGAAAGGGATCTCGATCCCCTCGAGACGGAAGCGGTTCAATATCTGTTCGCGTAGATCGGATGAGACAAAGAACCGGTCTTCGATAGTTGCCACCCGGCAGCGGATCGATACATCCAGTGAACTATCCCCGAAATTGAGAAAGATGAAATCCGGAGGAGGTTCTTTGAGCACTTTCGGGTGTTTGTGCGCCTCGTCGAGCATCACCTCGCGGACCTTCTTGATATCGGAATCATAACCAACACCGACCTCAACAGTCGCCCGAACTTCCGGGTATGGATAAGTCTCGTTGTGGATCGTACTTTTCATCAGTTCGGCATTGGGAGTAATGATCAAAGTGTGGTCGTAGGTGCGGAGCTTGGTCGAGCGGATGCCGATCTTGTCAACGATACATAACGTGCCGTCTGGCAGGCGAACCCGATCACGTTCACGGAACGGTCGGTCGATCATAATGACAAAGCCGCCGATCATGTTGGCCAGCGTATCCTGCGCGGCCAGTGCAATCGCCAGCGAGCCGATCCCGAGCACGGCGATAAGACCTTTGACGTCGACCTCGTAATGTTCGAGGATGATCAGGATCGCCAGCAGGTAGATAACAGCCTTGACCACTCTTTCCAGCAGCGGCATGAATTGATTGTCTACTGCAGCCTCGGTTCGGGAGGCGAAGTGACGTCCGTACCATCGGATGACCGTTGAAAGAATGTTGATAATCAGGATCGAGACAACAATAGCGCCGAGACCAAAGATCACGCCATCGACGATGTGGAAGATTTTCGATCCGACATACTCCGCTCCGACAGATTGCAGATAATCAAACAGGATTGAGGCGCCAAAGATGTATATCAACAGGTAGATATACCTGCGAGTGGCATTAAGCAGGTCATCGTCAAGATCGGTGCGGGTGCGTCGAGCGATATTGTGGGCGATTACGTTGAGGAAGAAACGGATAATCCAGCCGCCAATGATCGTGGCAACGATGATAGCGCCGATTCCTATCGCTATTTGCAGGCCACTGGAGACCGGTAGTCTTTCAAGCAATTGAGTCATGGCTATTAGTCCTATTTGAAAATGAACTCAATATCGCTGGTTTCAAACCGTGCCCGCACCGAGACAGTGTCGGGGTACGTAGCGTATGTTTCGGCAAGCACGAACGGGTAAATCGATCCAAGACTGCGATAACCATCCATATCCGAATCGATAAAACCCTCGATCACATATTCCCCCGCCGGGAGATCAATCTCAAACTCTTTGCCCGATACCGGGAGGTCGTAGGTTTGACGGTGCCCGCTTCTGTTGAAGGTGAGGATAATCGGATCGAGTATCTTGTCAGGAAGCTGCATGTTGATCCGGCCCGAGATTGAGCCGAGCGAATCGACATCAAGGGTTGCAAATTGATATTCGCTCAACGAATCTCCCATGACGTTGCCGGCCAGATCGATAATATCAAACTCGGTGACGGTGAGACGATAGCTTTGCCCCGGTTCGAGGGCATCGGTTTGAAACTTCAACCTGAATGCATCGTTCCAGATGGTTGTGAAGTCCAGACCGGTAGCATCGTTCCATAGAGCAAATGTTTCGCCGGTGATTTTGGTGGTATCGATCGGTTCGGAGAAAGTCAGCCGGAGATCAACCTCGGAAACAAAGACCGGCTGTTCTCCGGGCAGGAAATTGCTGATTTGAGGAAGGTCATTATCCTCACGCGTCTTGAGAGTGAACTCGTCGGAAATGACTGTCGGCTTGTTGTAGCGAAATGTCAGTTCCGCGCGATAGGGCTCCTCAGTCAGGCCGGGTATACACGCGGTCAGAGTTGACGCCAACTGCAAATCAGTTTCAACGAATCCGGTTGCTGTGTGGATGATCGTTGTGTCGGTCATTGAACGCAGCAGCAGATTGCCGGGTGAACGACGAAGCACATCAAGCGGTACGGCCTTGCTCAACCGAATCTTGACCAGACCATCGGTGGTGGCCGATGTGGCGAAAATCGATGGCACCAGGGTATCGCTTTTGGTGACCGACATGTTGAGACCGTCCAGTCCGGCTGTTTCACCGACTATAACTTCCCGGTCAGGAAGCGCATACTCTTCGCGATTTGGATTGAAACGGCTATCCTTGGTCAGGTCACGAAACGCGATCAATCGGTATCGCTGTTCGGGCAGGTATTGCAGCTTGAACTGTCCGTCGTGATTGGTCTGAGTCAGGTACGACGGGTATATCGAATCGTATTCTGTGGAGTCATCTATCGCGTCGTAGTCATAGAGGGCAACCATCATCCCACTCTCAGACTTTGCTTCTCGCATGATACGACCTGAGACCTGCCCGGAATCCAGCGTTGAGCCTGTGGAGAATGCAACAATCAAGCTACTGTCCATCCGATTACGACGTAGATCGGCGATTTCGGAGGATACTGATATTACATAAGTCTGGTCGGGGGCAAAATCTTCGGCAAAGATCAATTCGAGGCGATCAGATTTCCATTTGAGTTTCGGCTCAACTTCCGGCCACGGAGAAATGAAAACCGAATTCTGTCCCTGGGGTGCTACTACTGGTTCTGAAAAATTGAGGGTTACGATGCGACCCGGCTCCACATCAACCGCTCCGGTCTCAGGCGAAGAGCCAATCAGAAAGGGCGCCGTACGATCAATCGGTCCACCCGGCGGCGAAGCAATTTCGGCGCATCCGAGGCCTAAGGTGAGAATGATGATAGCCGAGAAGATCAGACGACAAGAGGTTTGATTCAATTACCCAGTTTCCTTTGAATGACCGCGTTATTCGGTTGTCTATCGAGCGCCTTCTGCCACCACTTACGAGCTTCATCAAGTTTCCCGGTAGCCTGGTAGGCGTCTCCCAGATGATCGAATATGACCGGATCATTGTCAAGGGAAACCGCTTTTTCCAAATGTTTAACTGCTTCCTTATATTGGCCCATGCGGAAGAGAACCCAGCCGTAGCTGTCAACATAGGCAGCATTCTCTGATGAAATTGCCAGCGCTTTCTCAATCAGCTTTTTGGCGTATTCGAGCCGTTCACCACGATCAGCCAGCAGGTAGCCAAGATAGTTCAGCGATGGATCATGGCTCGGACGTTTCTCGATAATTTCCTCGAAGGTCGTGACCGCCTTCGCAATGTTGCCGTCTCGTTCATGGGCCGCGCCCAGCGCGAACAGAAGCCTGATAGCACTGTCCTCATCGACCATACTATGGAGACCGGACTGGTACGTCTTGATCTCACCATCGAGGCTATCGAGTTGCCGATAAGCAAACCCGAGGTCCAGCCAGCTCTCAGCGACCGTATCAGCCAGCATTACCAGATGCGTAAATTGCTCAACCGCCCGCTCCGGCTGCTCCAGGCGTGTCGCTATCCTACCGAGGAACCAGTGGTTGGCGGCGTGTCTCTCACCAGAGGCGACCAGCCAGGTGAATACCGAATCGGCCAGACGTACTGAGTCGAGTGTATAATAGATCGAACCGAGCCGCCGAGCCGCAAATCGGTCAAGCGGGGCAGCTTCTGCTACCCTACGGGCGTGTGTCGCAGCCTGAGGCAGGGAATCAATGCTAACATATATGTTTGTTAATAGCCTGTTTAGCACGATGTTAACTGGCTCCACCTGGAGTCCTGCTTCAGCTACAGCAATAGCTGAGTCGGGCTGCCCCTGTTTTAGGTACAATGCGCATAGACCTGAGTAGGCCAGGATATTCTCTGCCCCGGGGTGGACACTGATTGAGTGCCGATACGATTCGATGGCTTCATCGAGTTGTCCAAGATGAGCCTGAAGGCGGCCCACCTCCTGATGCAGCCGGAAGTTGGTGGTCTGGAGACGGGCGAGGTTGCTGTAGGCCCAGAGAGTCGAGTCGGTCAGCCCCAGGTTCTGATAAACACCGCCGAGATAGCTGTAGGCTAACTGATCATCGGGGTAAAGTTCGGCCATCCGCAGGTACGTCTGCCGGGTCATGTCGGTAATGCCGTTGGAACGGTAGCACATCGCGCGCATTTCCAGAACGCGCATTGTCTCCGGCTGGATGTTCTTAAGCGTCTCGAGAGTTTTCTGCCATTGGTGCAAATGCAGATAGGCGTTTGCCAGCGACAGACGGATCTCATGCGATTCGGGGGCGATGTGGAGCGCAGTCTTGTATGAATTCGCAGCTCTCTGAAACTCTTTTAGCTCCTCAGCAATGAGACCGTCAACGTAATAATCGAAGGCTGCCTTGTTCATCTGCAACGGTGCGGAAGTACGGCCAACCGCAGTGGCTTCAATCTTTTTCTCAGGTGGGTTGACTTCGACCGCCCGATAGGTCACGGTGTGGGAGCTACACCCTATTACGAGAGCCACAGCCAGAAATGTGAGCGAGATTGCTTTTCTAATCATTGGTTCCTGCGTCTTGCTGTTAGTCACACCGATTCTAACAATCG
>DAOWIM010000272.1 GCA_030640905.1 bacterium | reverse complement strand
ATTCCTCTTGGCCCGGCGCCTCCGCCCTGCCCGTAAACCAGATATCGAAACAGTATTAATCCCCGCCACCGACCAGAATTTAGGTAATTCCGGGGTGGCTTTTTGGTGCTGGAGGACAAACGACTTGACAAAAATGAAAAGTGTCTTATAATGACAAAGGCTGGAGTTGTTCTGAGGCTGGTGGCTTCATCTTACTTTCATTCAGCGAGTGGAGGTGTTGTGATCCGGGTGATCTCTCTTGTAGTTCTTTATCTTATTCTGTGTCAGTCGTCGGTTGGGCGTACTGTTCGTGACGTGGGCTCGGTGCCCACGGAGTTGTCGTCGTCGGTAGTGGGCCCCCCGGCGCTTTGCGTGGCGGCTCATCGGTGTGGCATGATATCATTAGCCGTCAATAACAATGGCACATTCGGGACGGGCCATACAATGATACCTCACGCTGATTGCTTCACCGGTGAATTCGTACCGTCATGCGAGTATCCCCGTGGTTCTGAAGGGAGTTACCTGTCGGTCGGCGCATTATGGGTCGGAGGCGTGATTGATGGAGATACTCTGGTATCTTGCGGTGCCGATGGGTGGAATGGAACAGGTGAGTTTTTCCCCGATGAGTCTCCGTTTGGCGATATGATCTATCGTTCGACTCTAGATTCAACTGCTTCGGACCATCGGATCGCTGTCTCTGAGGAAGATTACATAGCAGTATACACTGATACATATATTGAGGAAGTTGCACGAGACTACTTTGGGCGGCCACACATGCCACTGGGCATAGAGGTAACCCAGAGTTCATACGCGTGGTCATGTCAGCCGGCTGAGGATTTTGTGCTCATCAACTTCCAGATCAAGAATATCAGCTCAAATTCAATCGGAGACTTGTATTTGGGCGTGTTTGTTGATGCCGACATTTGTATCGATTGCCGGGGAACGTATGGTTTCGGCGATGACGTGTCGGGGTTCGTTGGTTCTATCCCGTTAGCTTACGGATCGACTGTTGTAGATGATACCGTTCAGATGGGATGGAGTGCAGACGATAATGGTGATTTCAACAGATATCCCAGGATGAGTAGCGTAACAGGGGCGCTTATGCTGAATCCGCACCCAGGGGAAACCGGTTTCTCGTTCAACTGGTGGGTCAGCAATGGCCATTCATCGCTGGATTATGGACCCAGAGAGCGCTCGGGCGTTGGTGCCTGGCAGGAGGAGTTCCGAGACTTCGGGACGGGGGGTTGGGGAACTCCGGAAGGCGATGGCAACAAGTATTACATGTTAAGAAATGGAGAGATTGATCACGACCAGATTTTCACCTCAACGATTTGGGACCGAGATACTCTATGGCAGGAGCAGGGAGGTTCCCATTTCTACTGGCTGACGCTAGACGTGAGCGACGGCTACGATACCAGATACCTCATGTCGTATGGTCCATATGAGAGTCTTTATCCAGGCGAGACCCTGACTCTCACTCTGGCATACGTGGCTGGCACGAAGCTGCATGTGGACGGTAGCAACGGTGAACTCTATCTCCCTTTGTCTCCGGATACGTACTTTGCCAATCTCGATTTTTCAGACTTCTTTCTTAATGCCAAGTGGGCCTCATGGGTTTACGATAATCCTGGAGTGGATACCGATGGCGACGGTTTTGCAGGAAAACAGATTATGGTTGGGAGCCATTCGTTGTATGTGGAGGGAGACGGGGTTCCGGATTTCAGTGCCCCCACCGCACCACCACCACCCGTTTTCTGGCTCGAACCAGGAGTCAGGAGTATTCGTGTCAGGTGGAATGGGCTGCAATCTGAGACGACCACAGACATCTTCTCTCAAGTCAATGATTTTGAAGGCTACCGAGTATATTTGTCGTCGACGACCGTCCCAACATCATTCTCCGTGATTGCTTCCTACGATTTGGAAAACTATTCAAAGCTGGTCTGGAACTCTGAATCTTCCGAATGGGAAAACTCGCTCTATCCGTTTGCAATTGGCCAATTGCGGTGTCTATATGGCTCTTCCTGTGAAGATACGACGTTTGACCCTCTGGCGTACACGCGGTCGGCTCCCTATTTGCATCCTCAGTTCCCTGATTCGTTGTTCTATTTCAGACCAGTCGGAAACAACGTCTCAGATTTGGGGGTGGGTGTCTCAATACGGAAGGTGTGTCCGGATCAACCTTACCCTTCGAGCTTAGATACGGCTCAAGTGAGCCCCGACGAACTGACCGCCGACGGTTATCTCAAGTACTTTGAATACGAGATCATTGTCGAGAGTCTCCTGCCGGATCGGTGCTACTCTATTGCCGTTACCGCCTTCGACTTCGGCTGGCCGGCTTTGGGTACTCAATCGCTGGAATCCAGTTGCGGCAGTGTCTCCAAAGAGGCATGTCCTCTTTTACACTGTTGTCAAGGCGCTGAGCGCGGTAATGCAAATGGTGATTCAGATGAAACCGTAGACATTGTCGATATCGCATACCTAGTGGACTACTTGTTCGGCTTGCCACTTGGCCAGCCTCCAACGTGTCTGGAGGAAGCCAATACCAATGGTGATGTTGAAGAGGCAGTTAATATCTCGGACATCACGTATCTTATTGATTATCTCTTTGGTATTCCTCTTGGCCCGGCGCCTCCGCCCTGCCCGTAAACCAGATATCGAAACAGTATTAATCCCCGCCACCGACCAGAATTTAGGTAATTCCGGGGTGGCTTTTTGGCCTTAGTCGGTATATTTTTGTACTATGCCGATTCGGGAGATACTCCAACCAGCAAACCTGCTGTCACTTTCGCGGGTTTTCTTAACGCCCTTCATCGGCTATTATCTATGGCGAGGTGACAGCGATGCTACGATCATTGCGCTGGCCCTGGTGGTTCTGGCAGGCATCACCGATGGTCTCGATGGCTATGTTGCCCGCAAGCTCAATCAAGTGGGCAAGCTTGGCATCGCTCTGGACCCGGTAGCCGACAAAGTTTTTGCCGGAATCCTTGCCATACTCCTGATTCTGTATCGTGACTTTCCCATCTGGTTGGCGGCGGTGATTATCGGCCGTGACCTGGCGATCATGCTTGTCGGTGCGATAGTCATACGCAAACGAGAGGTAACGCTCCCCTCCAACCTGACCGGTAAGTACGCGTTTGCAGCCATAGCCACTCTGCTGGCAAGTTACGTCATACGATTCGATTTCGGCATCACCATGATGACCTGCTTCACGATCCTGTTCTTGATCCTCTCGACGATTAACTATGCCAGGGTCTTTGTGGTCGTTCTTGGTGGAGGTGAGGTCCCTTCGTTTCGGGATCGCCCGGCTTTCAGGCTGAGCCGTATTATCGCATCACTGACTATGATAGTCTGGTTCTTCTGGGAACTGTATCTGTTTGTGTTTGGAGCGTAAGACGAGAGGTCACTTACGGCCGATACTGTTGTTCGACACGGCGGTAGAACTCTTCGTCGAAAGTCGCGTTATGGTCGGTCATTATCCAGCCCAGATTGTGAACAAGTTCGGAGAGCTGACGGAAATAATTGTACCGCGTGGCGATGTAGGCAAACTCCGATTCCCGCAGGCTGGTCAGAGAGCGGAAAAGGTCGGTGGTAGTTGCTCTGCCCGACTCAAACTTTGGAGCTATCAACTCGTATGATTCACGGGCCAGTTCCTGTGAACGGACTGCGTGCGGCACGTTCACCGCATGGCTGATCATCCGGCTGGCCGACATCCGAATTTTTCCCATGACGTCCAGGCTGGTTCTGTCACGAAGGAACTCTTCGCGACTCAACTGAGACCTCAATTTCCGTTTCTCGTGGATACGATCAGTGCCTTCAAACAGCGGTATGCTTACAAAGCCCGAAGCCGACCAAGTGTTATGCTGTTCCTCAAAGATAGGGGAGTCAGCCAACTCATCTTTGAAATTCAGTGAGGCTCGGAAACCTATAGTGGGATAATAACGCGAGGAAGATTCCGCCAGACGTTTCAGCCCCAGTTTCATTCGACTTTGATGACGGCGAAGCCCGATATTGTCGGCTCCGGCTCGCTCCACAAGGAAACTTAGAAAAGCCCGGCGGCTCGACTCGGTATTTGTGTAGGCGCGGAGTTGCTCAAACTGGCGTCGAAAACTACCGTCTGCAAACTGGCCGGCATCGACTGTGAATGGTAAATCACCCGGCAGATTTAACAGGACATTGAGCAGGACGGCTGCTATCTGGCGGTCAGCACGGGCGGCAACAAGGGCCATCGTTGCGCGTGACCGCTCGTTCTCCCAGCGAAGGAAATCGGTCTTATCCTCTTCATTGAGAATGAATCTGGTGTGAGCAATTTCAAGAGAACGGTCAACCAGTGTCCGGTGCTGTGCCCAGATGCTGATAGCGTCGGTCGCCTGCAGATAGTTTAGATAGGCCTGGCAGACAGCCAACTCCATATCCAGACGAGCTTGATCAAGATCGGCCCGGCTTAGATTCTTCTGTTCCTTTGCATGCTCAATTTTTCTGATGGTTTGAAGGGAGAAGAGTTGCTGATCAAACGTGACCGAAGCAGTCACGCCGTTCTGGTCAATTGTTGGATGACTGTTGGCGATTGAGTTGTCATCAAAGTGGGTCAGGCGACCTTGCGCACTTATATGTGGCAGATAATCGGAGTAGGCCTGTTTTGCCGCGTGTGAAACCGCTTCCAGAGCATCGTAGATGGCCAGATAGCCGGGGTTTCTCTCAACGGCTCGACTGGTGGCATCAAGCAGGCGATAGTGGATCGCTTCCTCATCGACAGGAGCGCCGACCGTTCGTGCCTGATCTATGGCCGCCTGTGAAAACTCAACATTGCAAGTGGCTGCCGATTCCAGATTGAGAGAAAGACCGGATGCCCGGTTGAGTACTGTCGGCAGGCTCGAAGGTGTAGCGCCCCGGATGATTCTGAGCAGATTTAAGGCAGCGTGTCTGGCCTCAGGGACAAACGTCTGGCCACCATCGGCGGCGGTTGCTCTTCTATCGACGAAAAAACCGATCTCCGATGTGAACGTGGCTACGCGGCTGTTGGTGATACGAGCGATGAGACTTTTAGCCTTATGGATATCCATCCCCCAGAGTGGTGGCAGATAAAGGACATCGATGCGTCCGTCGAGCGCTTTGTAGGCATTAAAAAAGGCGTACGTCCCTTTGTTGTCAAATCCTTCGGCTGATACTACCTCAAATCCCAATTGCTGACCCAGCGATGAAGCTCTGGCCACGACCCGTTCGCTTTCATCGGATGATGGAAAGTAAAGAAAACCAACTCGCCGAGGATGGAACAATCTGGAAATCATGTTCAGGTCACTCTCGAGCCGGTTGGGTATGATGCACAGCGACAGATTTTCTGCAATCGGTTGGCCTGTTCGATCAACCAGTTTCTCGGCGACAGGGTCGAAACGGTACATGGCGAGAATCGGTGTCTTGCACCCGGCCTCAAGCAGGTCCTCAACGGCCCAGGGACCCATCGTAACGATAGCGTCAAGCGAAGTTATCCCGGCCAACTGCCGGGCCATAATCCGGCAGGAATCGCGATTCCAATCGGCAGACCGAAAGCCTATTGGAACAAACACTATTTGAATGTGGTCGGGTACGACGGCATCCAATTGCCGCTGGAGTTCCTGTCGAACCTGATCATGCAGTGGATATTTGCCGCCCTCAAAATACCCGAGCTGTATCCGGGTGGTGTCTTTCTCGGTGGTGTGAACAGATCCGGCGAATAGAATAACCAGAGCCAGAATGATTGCAGATGTGAAGTATCGTTGTTTCATAAACCTCTGAATTCTTATACTCAAGTGGACATCAAATCAAAGCAATGATAAGAAATTCAGTGTGACTATTAAAGAGAAATTTGGAGGCGAACCGGTTTCGGCTCAGAGCCTAGCTAACCGGTACGATTTGTCGCACCATCTCGCGCAATATTGAAGCGCGATACGGTTTCTGAAGAAAATGCGTATTTGATCTGAGGTGCTCGGGAAGTTCATCTTTGTCAAACAGATGACCTGTGGAGAAAATGCAAGGCAGGTCGGGATGCGTCTGACGCATCGCCTCAAGTGTTTCCCTGCCGGACATTCCATCCATTATCAGGTCGAGAATAACCAGGTCAACACTCGAATCGGGTGCGCCCAACGCTTTAAGGCCTTCGGTGCCGGAGTTGGCAACCGTTATTTCGATTCCTTCTTTCTGGAGGATTTTGGCCGCCAAGTCGCGGATCATTTCCTCGTCATCTACAATCAATACTCTCATCATTCTCACATGTCAGGTCTGGATATCCTCCAATATTCGATATCGGGTGATCCGGCCTCAAGCTTGAGTCAAGCAGATGCGGTTTGCTGGTTGGTTGACACGCCGGGTTTAGCTGATTAGTATTGAGGTAGAGATAATTGCGCCAATACAGGTAGCCCTTGGAAGGTTCCGAGTAAATGCAAGTTGTTATCGTACAAAAAGATATATGCAATCTCGACTATCTGGCGTCGGTCAGAGCCGCGGTGTCGGAGTCTGTTGATTTGGTCTGTCTTGGCGAATTGGCTACTTCGGGGTGTCTTTTTCAAAGCAACCGATTTCCCGACTTTGACGCTGTTCGCCAATCTTTGAAGGCGTTCGACTGTGGTGTCCTGCTCGGTCTGCCGCGTCGAGACGGCAGCAGCATGCGCAATTCGTATCTCTATTCTTACGGGGACTCATACCAGATATACGACAAGCAGAATCTGTTTACCCCGATGAGTGAGGATAAAATCTATCAGGCGGGTACCCGGCCAGGAATTTTTAACACAGCGCACGGTCGCCTTGGTATCGCTATCTGCTACGATCTGCGTTTTGATGCAGTCTTTACGGCTCTCAAAGAGGCGCGGCCGGGGATTATTTTTGTTCCGGCTGCCTGGCCCAGTGTCAGAATCGCCGATTGGCGCGAGCTACTGGTGCGGCGGGCGGTTGAAACCGGTATCAATATTGTGGGAATCAACGCGGTTGGCGACGATGGTGCCAACGTGTTTGGGGGTTGCTCGATGGTTGTCAGTTCCGATGGTACAATTCTGGTCGAAGCCGACCGGTCCAGCGAGATAATTCTCAGAGTGGAACTGTAACAGTTTGGATCGGGGCATGTTGAAAAAGCCCCAGTAATACGTTGCGGTGGGTCTTGCGGATTCGCGCAAGTGAATTCGTGTGACCCGCCGCCTTTGTCTGAGTAGTTGCGTGTCGGGTCACAGCCACGCCTCCGGCGTGTCCAAGACCCGACACAACGGTACATGAGGTTTATCAACAAGCCCATCGCTTTGGGGTGCAACTATTGGCAACCGACGATCGATCACACAGGTAACTTATTAAGAAGTATGTAATTGTGTCGATTTTGGGATATTGGACGTGATCGAGAGGTTGCGAAATCGGATAAAATTGGAACAAGAGTATTTCCTTTTCTGTTTATTGACTTGACTCTCGATCAACCGTGAGTTAAACTTATGGTCTGACCAAAATATGGGCCCTTAGCTCAGTTGGTTAGAGCAGCTGACTCAT
>DAOWIM010000215.1 GCA_030640905.1 bacterium | reverse complement strand
ACTGCGACACCGATTCAGGCTCTTGACGAAAGGTAATCCAATGTCCCGCATTGCATCCACATGTATGACAACACTGGCGCTATTGATGATTGGTTCAGTTGCTTTTGGTGGCTCGACCGCAATGGTGAGGGTAGAAAATCTCAGCAAGCAGCAGTTTCTTGAACTATCCCGTATGGGTCCCGATGTTGTCGAGATTCATGGCGACACCCTGAAATTCGTGGCTGATGATAACTATCTTGATCAGCTTCGGCAAAAGGGCATTCCCTTCAAGATAGAAATCCCCGATCTGACCGGTTTCTACAAATCACGCTATACCGATGTGGTTACAATGGGCGGATTCAAGACCCTGTCTGAAATTGAGGCTTTTCTGGACGATCTTGAGACCTCATATCCCGAAACAATAGCCAAGCTGTTTCCGCCGATCGGCTTCAGCGTGGAGGGGCGATTTATCTGGGCCTACAGGATTTCGGATAATCCGGATGTCGATGAGGAGGGCGAGCCCGAAGTTCTCTATACATCCTTGCACCATGCCCGCGAACCAGGCAGCTCCGAGTCTTTGTTGCACTTCATGGAGCACTTGCTGAGCAACTACGATACCGATACCGAGATTGCCGATATCGTGGACAATCGGGAGCTTTATTTCGTCCCGGTGGTCAACCCCGATGGATACTACTACAATGAGGTGGAGCATCCTGAGGGAGGCGGAATGTGGCGGAAGAACCGTCGGGATAACGGTGACGGTAGCTATGGTGTCGATCCCAATCGTAACTACGGTTACATGTGGGCCTATGATAACCTCGGCTCATCGGACAATCCCAGCTCAGAAACGTACCGCGGAATTTCCCCCTTCTCAGAGCC
Organism: bacterium; assembly: GCA_030640905.1. Classification (GTDB taxonomy): domain Bacteria; phylum Zixibacteria; class MSB-5A5; order GN15; family FEB-12; genus DAOUUR01. The sequence continues at coordinate 6,560 of DAOWIM010000215.1, read as the reverse complement.
GGAGATAGCAGCTATCCGGGATTTTGCTCAAGCGCACGAGTTTGTCATCGCACATAATCTTCACACCTATTCCGATCTCGAAATATGGCCCATTAGCTACGATCGATTCTACTCGACCGAAGAGGAATTCTTTGTCAACCTTGGCGATTCGCTGACACAATATAATGGTTACGCTCCGGGAATTGGTTGGACACTTTATCCGACCAACGGCGACGCTGATGACTGGATGTGGGGTGACACTATTTCCAAACCGAGAATCATATCTCTAACTGCTGAGATCGGGGGGCCGAGCGATGGCTTCTGGCCGGCCCCCTCTCGCATACCTGCCCTCGTGGCTGAAAACGTCTGGCCAAATCTTTATCTGGCCATGATTGCTGATAATCCATATTTAATCGCTCCCCCCAAGCCACCAATCGTTCCGTCACTCGACTCGGTCGGAAGTAGTTACACTCTGGAATGGGACCATGCCGACAGCATCAATCCGGCTGTCTCATATAGAGTGATCGAACACGCTGATCGTCAACGCGTTACCGATGATGCCGAAGTCGATAACGGCTACTGGCAGAGAGAACGGATGTCGCTTTCTTCTGCGCGGGCTCATTCCGGAAGTAACTCCTGGAAGGCTATCACCAACAACCGGGCGCATCACTGGTTAATGTCGACGACACCTTACGAGGTTACTGCTGATGATTCCCTATGTTTCTGGATATGGTATGCCATTGAGGAAGACTGGGATTACTTCTACGTGCAAGTCTCAACTGATGGCGGCCTCAAGTATGAAAACCTGCCCAGTGACTTCGCATCGGAGACAAATCCCTACGGGAACAACTTGGGCAATGGCATTACCGGGTTCTCAGGTGGTTGGGTAGAAGCAAAATTTGATTTGTCAGCTTATACCGGTCAGATTGTGAGTTTCCGATTGGCCTATTTCACTGACAGTTATTATACCGAGGAAGGAGTGTACATTGATGACATTGCCAATGTCCAGTTCTTCGGTACAACCTCTGAGATAGCCTCGGCTGTCACCGACACTTTCTACGTATTTAGTGGCAAGACGAATGACGACTATTGGTACCAGGTGCAGGCGACCGATGCCGAGGGACAGGAGGGTAAACTATCCGATCCAGCATATGTTCACGTGGAGCAGTTGGTCTCCTGTTGTGTTGGTATCCGCGGCAACGCTAACGGGGACGGCACCGAGATGGTCAATATCTCCGACGTCACCTATCTGGTTGACCATCTGTTTGGCATACCGCTGGGACCTGCTCCGCCATGCCCGGAAGAAGGTAACGCCAACGGCGACGTGGGCGAGTTCATCAACATTTCAGACGTTAGCTACCTGGTGGAACACCTCTTTGGAGTGCCCCTCGGCCCGGCGCCACCGGCGTGTCCATAGGCAGGCAAGTCTGGCTCAGGTACAGGCAAACCTGCTTAGCTCAAGCTCAAAGACCGGTCTTATGGCCGGTCTTTTTTCAATGCGGGTGCGTTTTTTAATCGGTTGACAAATTGACAATCAGGTGTTTAGTTCCGTCTGTTCTATTGACAGGATAAGCCGGGTTTGCCCGGATGTGATGCTAAGTTGGTTATTAGGAATTAGTTATAAGTCGAGGACATGTTAATGAGAAAAGTGTCGATCTTGCTGACAGCATTTCTGCTGTTTGGCTTGTGTTCTGCAGTACTGGCACAGGAAGATGATGAAGCGTCGGATGTGCTGGAACTCTGTCTGACCGGTGGGCTGGTTCTTCCTTCCGGTGGCATCTCAGATTTTGGTGATTCTCTCGGAGCAACGAACGGCTGGAAAATCGGTCTGGACTTTGGGTATTTTCTGAAGCCGAACGTGATTATTGGGTTCAATTTCGGATACACTCGTTTAGGTGTTGATGCTACCAATGGAGCTTCTGTCATGCACCACCATCTGTACAACCCGAACATCTACGCCAAGTACTATTTCGAGGGCGAGTCGAATCTGGTTCCGTATGTAAGAGCGCATGTTGGACTGGAGAATCCCAAGTTTGCTACCTTTGTCGTGTCTGATGCCGGCAATCGGTACCGGGAAAAATCGTATAACCCTTCGCTGGCCTATGGACTCGGAGTCGGAATTTTCTATTATACGGCTGACTATTCAGGTCTATTCGTTGAAGCGGTTTATCACGCTGCTATGACCAAGAACTCTACTACTACGTACAGCGGAGTAGATTATGAGTTTAGAGAGAGCCTCGGCACGATTAGCCTGCAGGCTGGTATCCGTATTCTGGTTGGTAGTGACGAATGATCGGTTTTTGATAAGTATTTGAGCCCGTCGTATTACGGCGGGCTTTTTTTGTGGTGGCGAATACGATCATAGCTCCATAGATTAGGATATGATGCAGACAAGACTCTTGCTTGTTGACGACGAAGCTGCCCAGCGCGAATTACTGGCCGGCTATCTATCGAAGAAACAATTCGACATTCACACGGCCGGTAGCGGTGAAGAAGCCCTCGACCAGTATCACGACCATTTCGCACCGGTCGCAATTGTTGATATGAAGATGACGGGCATGAGCGGACTGGAACTTCTGGCTCGACTCAGAGAAATTAACCCGTTTATCCAGGCGATTGTCCTGACCGCGTTTGGGTCGGTTGAGACGGCCGTTGCTGCGATGAAAGCCGGAGCTTTCGATTACCTCACCAAGCCGGTGGAGGACCTCGACGAATTGCTGCTCAAACTCAACAAAGCGGTCGAGCAGAACCGTCTGGTTGTTCAGCATAAGATCATGAGCGAACGGCTGGCTGAATCGTTTGCCGGTTCGGAGATGATCGGGGAATCGAGCGGTATCAATGATGTCCGTGAGTTGATATCACTGGTTGCGCCCAAAGAAGCAACGGTGTTGATCACCGGGCCTTCGGGTACCGGCAAGGAACTGGTGGCCAGGGCGATTCATGCGCTTTCGCCGCGGGCACCGGAAAGTCTGGTTGCTATCAACTGTGCTGCTTTTCCCGAGACGTTGCTGGAGTCGGAATTGTTCGGGTACGAGAAGGGAGCATTCACCGGCGCCGACCGAGCCAAGCAGGGACGTTTTGAGTTAGCTGATCACGGCACCCTGTTTCTTGATGAAGTTGGTGAGATGCCGCTGACGATGCAGGTCAAGTTGTTGCGCGTGCTCGAAGAAAGAAAAATCCAGAGACTCGGATCGGTCAAAGAAATTCCACTCGACATAAGAATTATCGCGGCGACCAACCGCGACCTGCCCACTCTGGTCAAGGAGGGGAAGTTTCGGGAAGACCTTTTCTATCGCCTGAATGTCATCACGATTGATCTGCCACCGCTCCGCGATCGGGGCGGAGATATCCTGTTGTTGGCGGCGAAATTCCTGGAACGATTCTCGCGAAAAGTCGGCAAGGAAATCACCGGAATCGATCCAGAAGCTGCCGGTATTCTCAGTGGCTACAACTGGCCGGGCAATGTCCGCGAATTGGAGAATATAATCGAGCGGGCGGTGATTCTCACCCGCGCCAACCAAATAACAGGAGCCGATCTCAGCGGTCTCTCAGGCCCTTTGTCTGAGACCACCCTTTCCGGTAAGATTGCCCCGATTGCGGATATCGAAAAAGAGCATATCAAATTCTGTCTTGATCGGCTCGACTGGAATATCGGTCTCACCGCGGAGAAACTTGGGATTCACCGCAACACCCTGCGGACCAAGATCAAAGAGTACAACCTCACCCGCCAGACACAGTAATTGTGCCTGACAGCACGACCTCGCACAATAATTGTGCAACAGGCCCCTTTCCCCCGGCGCCATAATACCACTTATCTATCTGTATAATAACGTGTTAGCCTGGTTGGCATGCCGTTTGTAATAGCCTGAACCAGACATTACACTGATTGACAAAGGAGATGACAATGAAAAAAGTAGCTTTTGTGATTCTGGCGTTGGCGGCCCTGATGGCTGTGTCTGGTTGTGAGGATGATGACAACTGCGTCATCAGTGTCCGGCCCGAACCTCCTCAGGGTGTTTACACTGTTACCGGCAATGGAGCAGTTTATGTTTTCTGGACAGCGCCGTATGCGGGTAATATTGACCAGTTTGTGATTAAGCGTTCCCTGAGTGCCCTGACCGGCTATCAAGAGATTGGCCGGGTTGATGCCGAGGCGAATCCGGACCGCGACCTGATATATTACGATCCCGGTTTTGTTGACAATACGGCGCAGAACGGCGTGACCTACTGGTACGCTGTGGCTTCGGTCAATAGCGCTAATCTGGAGTCGGAACTTTCTGCCGAGGATGTTTTCGATACGCCTCGCCCGGAGGGGTCGGTCGTTCTTTTTGATTATCTGATCGAACCGTCGCTGGCCGGATTCAATCTTGCCTCCCAGAGCGCTGTTGATTTCGACAGCCCGGCGGCTGATCTCTACATCGATCGTGACGGCTCGGTTTTCTTTGTCAACGCGGTTGGCGCAGGAACGGTCGTGCAGGATGCCGGTTATCATGATTATTTTGATGAAATCGGTTGGGCTCCCCAGTATGGTTGGACCGAAACCGAGTGGTCGGAGTTGATTGAAGGACACATATATGTAATCCGTACCGGGACCAGCAGCAGTAGCTATCATTACGCCAAGCTGTGGGTTGTTACGGTTAATTCCAACTCGGTGACTTTTCAGTGGGCCTATCAGACCGATATTGATAATCCCGAACTTGCTCCCGGCGCCGACAATATTGAGCCGCCGGTAACTGGTTCCGACAAAGTAGCCGCCAACGCGGCAAGTAACTCTTCCCTCTAAATGGAAGGCAGGTGAATAAAATGATACGCTCTTACATTAAGATACTACTGTTGGCGACCATTGCGGTTGCTATCGTCTCTTCGATGGGCTACGCTCAGAACTTTGTCCGCGACTATGAAGGCGGCGAGGATGAGTACGAGTATGTCGATCGGGTCCGTATTGACCGTTACCTCGATACCGAAATATGGACCAACCATCCCGATGGAGAGTACTACGAGGGCGACGACATTGTTATGAAGTTCCGCACCAATCGTGACGCTTTCGTGGCAATTTACTCTGTTGATTCGCGTGGTCGGGTCAATATGTTGTTTCCATCGTCACCGGATCAGGATAACTACATCCAGGGCGGCGTGACGTTTTCGATCCCCGATGCCCGAGATGAATTTGATCTGGTTGTAACCGGCCCGGAGGGCGTGGAGAATATCCAGGTCATCGCCTCGCGGGAACGTTTTCCCATCCCTGACTGGTATCCCAATTCGGGACTGATCTGTGACTGGGAAGATCGCAACGACTATATGGAGTATGTGAACAATCGGTATTTTGTTCGGTATGAAGGCCAGCGTTTTGCCTATGACCGAACTGTCATTTATATCAATGAGTGGGAAGATGACTACTTCCGACCGGTCTATTACCCTCATTATCCAAGTTGGACGGTCTATGGTAATGCTTATATCGATTACCCGATAGGCGGCACGGTTTATGTCAACGGTATCTACTGGGGTTGTGCGCCGCTGTACATCCCGCGCCTCTATGTGGGATGGCATACGATTTCGATATATGACCCTTGGGGATATGCCTGGGAGTCGGACATTCATGTCCACCGCTATCACACGATAATTCTGGATCGCACCATTATTCGACCGAGCAGAGGTTTTTCGTCGAAGTACAAGGAAGTTCGCTCAGTCGGCTACCGCAACCCGGTGGCTCACGGCTATCCTGATTACAAGACCAAAGTAACGCGGATTTCCTCGGTTTCTAAAACCAGGACCGGATTTTCTGGCGCCGTGACGACCGGCAAGAAAACAAAGCAACAGGATGTTGTTTTCAAGCCGACTCGCAAGTACATGCGCGGCGATGCCAAACTGGTCAAGACCGATCGCGGTTATGAATCGACAGCCGCCCCTATGAAACCGGGTAACGCTTCAAAACGAAAGAGCCAGAGTTTTTCGACTCAGAAGAAGGCGATGAGCGGTTCCAAATCAACCGGTACGGTCGAGCGCAAGAAAGTCTCCGGCGGAACCAGCGGGTCTTATGGGACCAGTCGGACCTCACCGAGGAAAGATAAGACAAGCACAACCAGCCGAATCCGCAAGCAGAGCCCGAGCAAGACCAAGGCGACTCCGAAGATCAAGAGCCGGTCGGGCAGTATCTCAGGGAAAAAAGCTCAACCGACAACAAATCGCCGGAAGATTGACAAGCGGTCAAAGTCGGTAGAGAAAAAGAAAGCAACACCGGCGCCTAAGATAGAGAAGAAAGCTCCGGCCAAGGAGAAGAGTCCCTCAAAGGTGAAGTCGACCGAGACCCAAAAGACAACCGAACCGGCCAAGACAAAACCTTCACCGACGAAACGGAAACGGCGCTAGTAATTCGGTAGTTTAGATACCGAAACAGTGTATCTTCTGCAAATCAACGGGCATGCTCATGTAATGTGAGCATGCCCATTTTTCCTTGACATAGAGATAGGCTTTTCAGACATTGTCGTCGAAGTGACAGAAGGGCCGCCATTATGAAGAAAATAATCATCCTAGCTGCAATGTTCTATTTGTTGGTCGCCGTCAACTTGGTCATAGCCGAAGGT
>DAOWIM010000055.1 GCA_030640905.1 bacterium | reverse complement strand
TGGTGATGGGCGGCTTCATTGTTCCTCCACCGGTGTCCGGGTTGCCCGGTCTGGGTCAACTGGCGGGTCAATCTGCTCCCGAGGGTTTGATCAAATGGGGCGATGATCTGGACTCCGGTATGGCTGCTGCCAGGGGAGAAGGCAAACCGGTTCTGATCGACACCTGGGCCACATGGTGCGCCAACTGCAAGGTGCTGGACAAGAAAACTTTTGGCAATCCTGATGTTGCCGCCGAGGCTGAGCGTTTTGTCACGGTCAAGGTTCAGCTGGAAAAAGCTGGTACCCCGGAGACCGAGGCGTTCATGGAGAAATTTGGTCTCAAGCAGTACTCTCTCCCCACTACCTTGCTGCTGGATTCGGATGGCGCCATTCGCAAAATCCTGCGTGGTGTGGTTGGGCCTGAGGAGATGCTGGCCGAGATGAAAAAAGTTCGGTAGTCGCCGCCGCTATGGTTCCGCTGGCGGAGTCAGCTTTACAAAAAAAGATATTTGTTCTCACCCCTCTTGACTCAGTGTTGCCCCCTTTATATATTTTACGCAGATTTGATGTGATCAAGACGAGAGGTTTATGACAGCTGCGAAGAAAAAAGGCGCGGTAGTAGCCATCTGTATTCAGGAACCGGCCGAAGATGGATCGTCGATGGATTTTGGCCCTATTAAGGGCGATGACATTCGTTTCCTGCATCAGGCCTTTATAACCGACACGATTAACAACGCGTTTGCAATCCTCGATGTAGACGTCCGCCTCTACCATATGAATGCTGCCGGGCGCAAACGGCTGGTGAAGATTGTCAGTGACTACATCAAGGAGAAGGCTGACGGCAAGATAGCCGAGGCGATGAAGAACAGATTCACCCAGATCGAGATGAGCAAAGGCCGATGGGGTGTTCGTATTGAAAAAGTTTTTGAGGAGTGCTTCAAGGAAGGGTACGATTCTGTGCTCGTGGTCGGGAGTCGTACACCAACTATTACGCCGGCAATGATGAAGACAGCATTGAAGGTGTTGTCCAATTCGGATGCGGTTTTTGGGCCAACCCCCGAGGGCAGGTACTACATTATCGGTATGCGCGGTAAGTACCATATCAAGCTATCGGAGTTTGACTGGAAATCACCGTCGATCTACTCGGAAGTTGCCGATGCTTTCACCAACAAAGAGTTGGCCTGGTCGGAACTGGAAATCTGGTATGCAGTCGATACAACCGACGATTTGGAAATCATGGTTCGTGACATCAATCAGTTCCGGTTTGAAGACGACGAGAAAACATCCCGCGAGACCGAAAAGGTGATGGAGCGTATCCTGGCTCGTCTGGAACCGTGATGGAGCGAGAATTACAAAAACTCAACTGGATCAATGTCAAGAAACTGGTGCCGAAAGAAATCGACACCATTGTCATTCCTATAGGTACAATCGAGGCTCATGGTTCGGCATGTCTTGGTACTGATAACTACATTCCCGAAGTAATAGCACAGGGGATTGCCGAGAGTATCAACGCCTTGATCGCACCGACCGTCAACTACGGGATCACTCGTTCCCTTCTTCGCTACAACGGCAGCCTCACAATCAGTCCGGAAACATTTGGTCTCTATGTTCGTGATATTCTGGATTCTCTGGTCGATACCGGTTTCAAAAATATTATCGTTATGAACGGGCATGGCGGGAATAACACGGTGCTTAAGGACGAGGCGGTTCGGTTCCATCAGGAGCGTCGCGCCAACATTGCGGTGATCCACTGGTGGCAACTTTGTGACGAGATGACCAGGGAGTTCTTCGGTCACCCCGGCGGTCATGCTGGTACCGATGAGACAGCTATGGTTCAGGCGATTGACCCGAATCTGGCCGACAAAGAGCTTTTTGATAAAGACCTTGCCTACTACTTCCGTCCCGGAGCTGATATTTATCCGGTGCCGGGGTCGATCCTTCTTTATGAGGAAGGCCAGGGCTATCCCAATTTTAATTTGGAACAGGCCGCGCAATACAAAGAGAAAGTGATTGAGGTCGTCGGCGAGTTTGCCCAGATGGTTCTTGATCGCTGGCGCAAATTCGGTCTATAACAGGCTGTTGAAAAACTTCTTATAGCGCGATGCTATGACGGCGGACACAAGGCCCGCCGCTACGCGAGGAGGGGCTGACGTTCCGCGTAGAGGGCGGCTTTACGTCGCCCGTCCTCAACCGCACGCAACAGTAAACTCATAGCAAGAACGCTTTTTTAACAACCTGCTAAATCATCCCACGAATTTCTGTTCGTGATCGAAACATCCCCAATGACAACACTGACGAATGGGTGACCGGGCTACGGGTTGTACCAGTAATAGCACGGTTCCGGACCGGTTGGAATCCCAAAAAGATAATTTACTAAATAGGTGATGTCGGAGATGTTCACCAGATTCTCTATATCACAGTTGGCGTTGGCCTTGGACATTATCGGCGGGGGAGGGCCGAGCGGAACGCCGTAGAGATAATCGACCAGGTAGGTCACATCCGAGATATTCAAATCGCCACTGTTATTGGCGTCACCGGCACGAATCCATATGCCTTCGGTCCGACGGAACCTGATGGCATCACCGGTGGAGACTATGTGTTCTACCGGTTCACCGCTGCTATAATATCCGAGTGCCTTACAGTCGATCTCATCAATACCAATCATCGCCGACAGCTCCAGGTCGCTCTGGCCGATATTGGCGTACTGGAATATGATTTCTCCGGTGCGGATAAGGATGATCTCGAAGTTGGTCGAATGGTCGCTGGTATTGTTGAAATTTGAAATGTGGTACCATTCAATCACTGTTGTGTCCTGCGATTCAGAAGTGTACAAATAGACACCGGCATCCGGCACGGTCGACGGTTGGAGAATCAAGTCGTTCCAGTAGGGCGAGACAAGTGTCTGGAAAAAGGTCCCTGGAATCGACAAAGAGGTGAAATAACCATTGGAATTGACATGTTCTTCAGTGAATGAAATCGCGCCGTTAACGCCGACATAGAATTCGCTGTATGTGTTGTCATAAAAGTGAAGGTCGAAACCAATCGGATATGGTCCGGCTGTGCCATCGTCGAGAGGGTCAAGTCCTCCACCATTGGCGTAGAAACCGGCAGTCGATATCTTGCTTCCGAGCGTTTTGGCATCGATCCAATCATAGGTCGGTCCTTCCGGTTCATCGATTGCGGCCACTTGATAGGTGAAATCGTTGCAGGCGACAGTGAAAAACGTCGGTACGATCAGCAAAGAATCAAGAGCGCCGGTAGGCCCCCACGAGATCTCAATTGCTCCCTTGTAGGGTGGAAGGCGTCCTTCGATAACTGATCCATCGACCGTAACATCAATCAAGACCGAGTCGGAGGCCGCAACTGTGCCACTCTGGGGCGTTGCTCTCAGCCAGTCCTCGGCAACTCGCAGGATGAGCGAATCATTGTCAGCTATCACAAAATCGTAAGCGTCCAGAGTTGACCGATTCACTATCCAGAGACTACGGTGGGCGATCTCGCCCTCGGCTACCTCTGCTTCAAGCATGATCGGGTTGGCGTAGAAACTGGCCGGAGGCTGGAGCACGGCGAAAGCAGCCGCCAGGTCGGGACGGGGACCAATTGGCCGGGTCAGACTTCCCGCTTGAGGTGTACCGGTTGTCACCAGGACATCGCGGATTTGATCGGAAGTCATCGAGACACCGTACGCATTCTCATAATATCCCTGCAGGCAGGCTGCCGAACCGGTGACTATTGGTGAGGCCGATGATGTTCCACTGAATGAGGCTGTGTAGAATTGGTTTTCATCCAAGTCCGGAGAAAACAGATCACCGTAGCCGGTGGTGTAAACGCCGGAGCCGTAACCCTGAAGATTGACTCGCTCACCCGCGTTTGACCATGAATGTGCTTCCAGGTTCTGACCCGAACTGTAATGCCACCCGGCACCAGCTATGATCGCATGTGAGTTACGATAGGTCGTATCAAACAGTGATCCGTAGATCAACTCGTCATCGAAATCCTCGCTACCGTTGCCGGCAGCTTCAATTACGACTATGCCCTTCGCCCAGGCATATTGAATAGCATCGAAATTGGCCTGCCAGTACTCCATGCAGACATAACCAAGCTGACTATCCTCGATGGTTTGAAAGTCGTAGTGAGGTCCGGGTGAGTGCAATTCAATCAAAATCATATCGCCGGGCTGGAGGTTTTCGGTGGCCAGATACAGCGCTTCCGCCGTTGAGTAGGCATATACAGACACCATCCCGATATCGGCCCCAGGACAAATGCCCGTTACGCCATAGCCATTGTCACCGGCTATCATCTCGCCAATCACCGCTGTGCCGTGATTGCGGTTGACTCCCGATGGTGGCACGGTGCCAATTATTGCGCCCAGAGCTTTGTCGAGATCTTCGTGCGTAGTGTGCCAACCGATTTCGATATCAACGATTTTTACACCTGTCCCGTCGCCCCCGGTTTGCAAGTTAGCATAGTCGGCGTCGACACCCGCCGGGGCCGCCAGTCGATAGTCCTGATTTGGCTGGTAGTCTGGCGTGGGAGGGTCAATATCGCCGGCCACTTCGGGCATCGGTTGGAAGTAGGCAATCTCGACAATGTCAAGAGCGTTGAGTTCATTGATAACGCGCTCTGCCTCGGCGGCATCGGTTATCTCAAGACGATAGTAGCTGTTGAGGTTGGCCAGTTTATGTTTAGTTTTGTTCTCAAGAGCAGCCCTCTTGCGGTCGAGTTCATCTTCCTCGATATTCTGGAAAAGCCGTCTGAGCCCGATATCGACATACGGCCTGAGAATTCCCTCGGCTGCAGCCAGCGAGGCTCCGGCTTTGGAGACTATACCATTCTGGCCCAGACGAAACTGCGACTGATCGGTAAACTTCACGACCACATGGGAGATATTGACCTCAGAGGCGACACTCGTGATGGCAGGTTTTTCTGCCACCGCTCTCGGTTTCAGACTGGTTGGCTGTTTCACCGGATCGTTCTGTGCCGAAAAGGCGTTACCGCTCAGCAGGGTGACTGACACTACCGCAGCCACAAAGATGCAGCCGCGCAACAGAGAAGTTCTATTAGTATTCTTCATTGATATCTCTTGAACCTCAGTTTTGGCAGGTCCTGGCGGTTAGTTCATTGTCAATATACCGATAATGGCACGTATGTCAATGATTTAGAAATGGCTGAGAAAGAGTTCTTGCTATGTGTTTACTGTAACTTGTGGTTGAGGGCGGGCGACGTAAAGCCACCCTCTACGCGGGACGACAACCCCTCATCGCGTAGCGGCGGGCTTTATGTCCGCCGTCATAGCGCCGCTATAATGAGTTTTTCAACAGCCTGTTAGAGGTGGTTGGGCTATGCTTATCTCTTATTGCGGTTGCCGTTGATCTTTGGAATCCTGATCGGATACTTCCCGGAAAAACAACTTGAGCAGAATGTCGTGTCGGGCAGACAGCTCATCGAAAGCATCCCCTTCAGAGACAAGTACCGCAGAGAATCGACACCGAGATGTTTTTCGATCTGCCGGACAGTCTTGTTGGAGGCAATCAACTCCTTCCGGGTTGGCATGTCGATCCCGAAAAAACAGGGCGAGATAATCGGTGGTGATGATACGCGGAAATGTACTTCTTTGGCGCCGGCGTCACGGATCATCTTGACCATTTTCTTGGAGGTAGTGCCGCGAACAATTGAATCGTCAACTACCACCACCCGTCGCCCTTTTAGAACTCCTTTGACGGGGTTGAACTTCACTTTCATGTCGAGGTCGCGGATGTCCTGGTGCGGATCAATAAAAGTGCGTCCGACATAATGGTTTCGAATCAGACCGATCTCAAAACGCAATCCCGATTCTTCAGCGTACCCCAGTGTCGCGGTGTTGGCCGAGTCGGGGATTCCGATTACGACATCAGCCTCGACAGGATGCTCCCGAGCCAGAAGGCGACCTAAGCGACGGCGGACTTTGTCAACATTTTCACCGAACACCTTGGAATCGGGACGAGAAAAGTAGATATACTCGAAAATACAGGCGGCATGCTTGGCCTTGCCTTTTAGCCAGTACGATTTCAATCCGGTCTCTGTGATCTCCAGCACTTCACCCGGCTCGATATCACGAACGTACCGAGCGCCGATCAAATCAAAGGCGCACGTCTCTGAGGCTACCACCCAGGCATCGCGATATTTCCCAAGACAGAGCGGTCTGAATCCGTGGGGATCGCGAGCTGCTATGATACCTCGTTCGGTGAGAAAAAGTAACGAGAAGGCACCTTTGACAGTATTGAGGGCGTCGCATATTTGTGCGATACGGGTTCGTTTGGAGGAACGAGCCGCCAGATGGAGAATTATCTCCGTATCGGAAGTCGTCTGGAAAATTGCTCCGGCTCGATCCAGGCTCTGGCGCAGTTGTTGGGAGTTGGTCAGGTTGCCGTTGTGAACGATAGCCAGGTTGCGGGAGCGGTTGGTGATAATGAACGGCTGTATATTTATCAGTGACGATGCCCCGGTGGTGCTGTATCGAGTATGACCGATAGCTACTTTGCCTCTCAGGTTGCTCAGAGCAGCGCGTTTGGCGAATACTTCGGAGACAAGCCCCATGCCTTTGTGCAGATTAAATGTGCCGTTGTTGTTGGAGACGATACCGGCCGATTCCTGACCCCGATGTTGTAGCGCATAAAGACCAAAGTAGCTTAGTTCGACAGCGCGAGCGTTTCCAAAAACACCAAATACTCCGCACTTGTCACCAATCATCGGTTCCAGCATTGCCGAATCTCCTTTCGCTACCTGAAGAGAAGCGCCTAATCTATAGATCGCCCGACGTCTTGTCAATTACTTTGGCGCAACAGTTTTGCAGGCATTTTGCGAATTTTCCTGCAGAGAAAACGAGGAAACCCACCTGTGCAAAATTTGAACAGAGGAAAAAGATGGCTAAATGCCTGTAAATGCAGTATCTTAGGATGTACTTCGATATGACGACACCGAATCGCTAATCTTGTGGCAGGGCACTGGTTTTGCTCAATAGCATTGTGACTTATGGATACTAACCGGTCCGACAAATTCGAAATCCTGCGGCGATTGGCCACCGAAGGAACATCGGGTGCCAATATCAACGCTCTTGCCCAGACGGCTTTGCAGATGACAGCCGAACTGGTGGGGCTGACTGCTGCCTCGTTGCTCCTATGGAACGACAAGCAGGAGATGGTTACAACTGTGACCTATGCCGGGTCCGATGATCACCGACGGAAACTTCAGTCGCTGGAGGAGGATTTGTTTGCTTCTCTTCGCAAGGACCGGAAGCTTGTCTCGGCCTACATGTCGTTTGGGGGGGAGGTGCCGCTCCATTCGTTTTCGTTGCCGCTTCAGTATCTGGGCGTTGTCAACGGGGCGGTGATCGGACTTCAGGAAGGACCTCGGACGATTGTTGCTGAGGATACTTTTCTGGAAGCGCTCTCGGCGATGTTGACCCTTGTCTATACCGCCGGGGATGTTACCGGCAGTGTCGATATTCAGAAGACAATTGACGAGGCTCGTATGGCTGCGATTGCTGAAACGGCGGTGACGGTCAACCACGAAGTCAACAACCCGCTGACCGCAATTCTGGGTAACGTGCAGCTACTGCTTTTCAAACGCGACGATCTTGATGATGAACTGAAGGCCAAGCTGAAGGTTATCGAAGAGGCGGCTCTCAGTATCAAGGATGTCACTCAGAAACTTCTTGGTCTGAAGAAGCCGCGAACAAAAGATTATACCGACGGCACCAGCATGCTGGACCTCTCCGGCGGCGACGACACCGAATAGGTCCCCACAAATGAAAACAGGCAGGTCCACGAGGACC
>DAOWIM010000252.1 GCA_030640905.1 bacterium | reverse complement strand
TCGATCTAATCTATGGACTACCGCGCCAGACACCCGACAGTTTTGCACAAACGCTGGATACGACCATAAGTCTGTGCCCGGACCGCCTGGCCGTTTATTCGTTCGCCTATCTGCCAAAGATGAAAGGCAACCAGCTCAAGATTGACCCGGATCAACTGCCGGATACCGAAATGAAATATCAACTTTTTGCACTGGCTATCGAGAAATTCACCGCCGCCGGTTACCGTCAGATTGGTATGGACCATTTTGCACTACCCGAAGACGAGTTGTCGCTGGCCCAGTCCGATGGTCGGTTGCACCGAAATTTCATGGGCTACACGGTTCAAACGGCACCGGAGATGATTGGGCTTGGGATGTCATCGATTGGTTATGTCGATAACGCCTTCTTCCAGAATCTTTCCGGTCTGGAGAGCTACGAACAGGCGATTGCCGATAACGGTGTGGCGGTCTATCGTGGCCTCCGACTCTCCGAGGATGATCTCATCCGGCAGTATTTGATATCGTCGTTGATGTGCAATTTCAGGTTGGACTATGCGTCGCTGGAGGAACGTTTCGGAATCAAATACAAAAAGTACTTTGCCGACGAACACAAACGTCTGGAGACGTTTGACGAGGATGGTTTCATCGATGCTACCCCCGGTGGAATTCATGTAACGAAACTGGGCCGTAGTTTTGTGCGCAATATCGCCATGATATACGACGCCTACCTGCGCGAAGACGGAACCAGCCCCAAAGCAACTTTTTCCCGGACGATCTGAATGTCGCATGCTGCCGACGACAAACTGGCGGTGATCCTGCTGGCGATGGGCGGACCGAACAGTCCGGACGATGTGCGGCGTTACCTTCTCAGCATATTCTCCGATCGATCAATCATACGCTTGCCAGGTGGACGACTCGGTCAGACCCTGCTGGCCAGACTGATATCATCGCGACGCAGTGCGAAAGTGCGCAGGCATTACGGGATGATCGGTGGTGATTCGCCGTTGTTAAAATGGACGCAGACCCAAGCGGCCAACATTGAACAAACTTTGCGTAACGATTTCCCCGGCACAAGGTGCCTTGTTGGGATGCGGTATTTCGATCCGGATATTTCATCGGCAATTGAGCAGGCCTTAAGCGAAGGTTACCGACGGTTATGTTTCCTGCCGATGTATCCGCAGTACAGTCGGGTCACGACCGGATCGGCCTTTACGGTCGTTCATGACACTCTTGGCCGACATTCTAATGCAACGAAGTTGCTCGTTGACGATTTTTACGATCATCCTGGATACGTCCAGTTGCTCAAAGAGTATATCGACGCCAACATCGGACCGAACGATACCCTCCTCTTCACAGCCCACTCTCTGCCGAAAACTTTCGTCGATGAAGGTGACCCGTATGTTGACCAGACCAAACGAACCGCATCGCTGGCTGCGGGCGAGAGACCGTTTCATTTATCATTTCAGAGTCGGAGCGGTCCGATGGAATGGGTTGGCCCGGAGACGGTTTCAGAGGTCGGTCGTCTGCTGCGTGAATTTGACAACGATCTCTTCATCGTGCCGATAAGTTTTGTTTGCGACCATATCGAAACCCTCTACGAAATCGACATTGAGCTGAAGCAACTGATACCAGAATCGGATCGGAGTAGAATCAAGCGGATGCCAATGTTCAATGACGATCAACGTTTTGGCAGCGTGCTCGCCGATATTGTACGGCAGAAAGTAGGTGCAAGTGTCTCAAGTTGATGTTGTCATTATCGGTGGTGGAATCTCCGGGTTGTCCGCGCTGCATTATGTGCGCCGAACCAAACCCGAGCTTTCGGTACGGCTATTCGAGGCTGAGTCACGTCTCGGGGGAACAATCGGCACCGACAATATCGATGGATACAGTTTCGACTGGGGACCAAACGGGTTTCTTGACCGTGAGCCGCTCACTCTGAAGCTATGCGAGGAGCTTGGGCTCAACGATGATCTGGAACGTGCTAACGAAAACGTTGCCAACCGTTTTATCCTTCGCAAGGGTAAGTTACGCTCGGTACCGATGAAGCCACCGGCCTTTCTGATGTCGGACATCCTCAGTCTCAAAGGACGGCTGCGCGTAATGGGGGAACCATTTGCTCGGTCTGCTCCGGACGACGATGAATCGATATACGATTTTGTCCAGCGACGTATCGGCCGTGAAGCGGCAGACTATCTGGTCCAGCCGATGGTTTCGGGAGTGTTCGGAGGAGTCGCCGATCAACTTTCGCTCAAGTCGTGTTTCCCGATCATGCGCGAGATGGAACAGGAACACGGTTCGTTGTTCAAAGCGATGATCGCCAAAGCAAGAGCAGCCAAAGCTAAGGGCAAAAAATCGGGAGGGCCGTCCGGTCCCGGCGGTTGGTTAACATCGTTCCGTGGCGGTCTCAATCGAATTGTCGATCAATTCCACAAACGGTACGAATCCAATATCACCACCGGTCAGTCGGTAACAACGATCACCAAAGAGAACGATTGCTACCGGATTGATTTCCAGGACGGTCACACCGAACAGGCGCGTACTGTTATTATAGCAGTACCATCCAACCAGGCCGCAACATTAGTCGAGTCGTTATCGAACGGTCTGGCCGGGGCGCTTGCACGGATACCGTACGCTCCAATCTCGGTTGTCTGTTTTGGCTACGCGAAGGAAAACGTTGGCCGGTCTCTTGATGGTTTCGGTTTTCTCGTTCCATCGAAAGAGAAGCGGCGGATCCTCGGGTCAATCTGGACATCGTCGATTTTCGATGCGCGCACCCCAGAGGGTAAGGTGCAATTTCGCTCAATGGTTGGTGGCGACGGTGACCACGCATCGATGGAACTGTCAGATGACGAGTTGGTCAGAATTGTCCGCGATGATCTCGATGGTATCGTTGGACTCAATAGTGACCCGGAGGTAGTGAAACTGTATCGATGGTGTCACGGTATCCCACAGTTCAAGATTGGACACAGCGATATCCTCAGCGAAATCGAGACCGAACTTGAAGCGCTGGGGAACATCCACGTAACCGGCAACGCCTATTATGGTATCGGTCTCAATGACTGCGTGAAACAATCGCACCGCGTAGTCAGCAAGCTTTAGACTACGGCATCAGTCGGTTTGTCAGGTTGCAAGCAACCAGACCTACAGAACTGCCTTAATGTTTTTGCTTGACAGCGCAGTTGCCAAAGCGCTAATTAGGGTCACGACGGTGATCTTATAGGATCGTTAAGCGTTTAGGGTCACTAAAAGTATATTAGCTGGAGGATGACGTGGAACATGTGCCGCAACAAGAAGTTACAGCCAGGCTGCAAGGCGAAAATCCCTGGTGGAGAGAGCCGTATGAGATTCCCAAGAACATTGCCGGTTGGAAGCCTCGCCCATATTTGGATCTTCTGTATCCGCTGATTAAGCAGGAATCGGTCAATCGTGCGATAGTGCTCATGGGGCCGCGGAGAGTTGGCAAGACTGTGATGATCCACCATGCTATTGGCAATCTCCTCAAGGAAGGCGTAAAACCGGCAAACATTTGTTACATCTCGATTGATCATCCGATCTATGACTCCAGGACTCTCGACGACCTGCTCAAGATGTACTCAGAATCAACCAGCGTGGACTATCAGAAAGAGAAATGCTTTATCTTTCTCGATGAAATCCAATACATGAGAGATTGGGAACGTTATCTCAAAGCGTTAGTTGATCGTTATCCGCATATCAAATTTGTAGCATCGGGATCGGCCGCAGCGGCTCTACGCATGAAGAGCACAGAATCGGGAGCCGGAAGGTTTACAGACTTCCTGTTGCCGCCTCTCGCATTCCATGAATACCTGCTCTTGTTAGATAGGCTGGATGTTGTGGCTCCGTTGCACAAAAAAGAAGGTTTAAGTCATGCGACAATGGATGTCCGAAAGCTAAACCGCCAGTTCCTCAAGTATATAAATTATGGTGGGTACCCGGAGATGGTACTGTCGCGTGAAATACAGCAGGATCCGGGTCGATTCATAAAGAGCGACATAATTGACAAGGTGCTTCTGAGAGATCTTCCGTCACTGTATGGAATTTCAAACATACCGGAGCTTAATTCGTTGTTTACCACGTTGGCTTACAATACGGCCAACGAAGTATCTCTAATGGACCTTTCAACGAAATCGGGTATAGCCAAGAATACTATCAAGAAGTACATCGAATACTTAGAGGCTGCGTTCTTAATTCGTGTAGTTCATCGCGTGGATAAAACTGCCAAAAAATTCAAACGTGCAAATTCCTTCAAAGTGTACCTGACGAATCCTTCGATCAGAACCGCCTTGTTTGTTCCAACCCAATCGGACGATAATTCCATCGGTTCAATGGTAGAGACTGCGATTTTCTCACAATGGTTTCACTCAGAAGGCTCGTTTCATTATGCTCGATGGAAGGCCGGCGAAGTGGACATAGTCATGCTTGACGCAGGACGCCAGAAGGCAAGTTGGGCTGTCGAGGTAAAGTGGTCTGATCGATTCTACCATAATCCGAGAGATGCGAAGAACCTGATCAAGTTTTGTCACGTGCATAACCTGAGCCACGCAACTGTAACTACGTTGAGTGAATTTGGTTCTAAGACGGTGGACAATGTGAATCTTGAATTTATGCCTGCCAGTTTCTATTGTTACATACTCGGTCGTAATATTGTCGAGGGGAAACAGGCGGAGATGCAGGAGTCGCTGCTTTGAGATACTCCGCCAAGTGACCTACAATTGTGGTGCTGTTGGGCAGAACCGCGCAGTCGGTTTGTCAGGTTGCAAGCAACCGGACCTACGAGCTAAAACAGGCTCCGCCTGCAGGCTTCGCC
>DAOWIM010000283.1 GCA_030640905.1 bacterium | reverse complement strand
TCGGGTTTGCCGGTGCTACCAAGTATGGCGGCGGCGCGTACCCCGGTTTCAGTGAGCACGTCTTTACCATCAGTACTCAACTCAATGACGCCCAGCATGGCAAGACAATATGTGTTGACTCTACGTGGTATCCACCGGAGAACAAGTTTATCTGGGCCAGTGATACCGGCGTGACTGGTGTTTCCACAGGTGAGATCGTTCCGCGCTGGGATGGTCCGTACTGTTTCGATATTGTTGATCCCAATGCTCCCGAGGCGGGCAACATTGTCGCGGTTCCAACTTCTCTGACCATGAGTGCAGATGTTATCAGTGCCGCTACAGCCTCTCTTGCCATCAACTCCTCTAACGAAGTACCCTTTAACTACACTGTCTCTGAAGATGCCAATTGGTTAGGAGTGGATCCTGCCAGTGGTACATCGGGGTCATCAATAACCGTGACGGCCCACGGTTTATTTGCCGGCCCCGCGGGAGTGTATACCGCCACTATTACGATCACTTCGCCTACGGCCCTCAACTCGCCGGTGACGGTACCGGTGACGTTTACCGTGACTGATATACCACCGACCATGGAATGTCCTGATCCGTTTACCGAGACAGTCTGCTCGGTGGAAGAACAGATCTGTGTGCCGCTTCCAATTGAGAATTACACGTCGATTTCTATCTTCCCCACATCATCAGGTGTTACCTGGGCCGACAATGAACTCTGCTTTTTCCCCTCCAACGGTAGCTATACCTATCATTTCATTGTAACCGCCACCAATGGCGGCGGCGAGGTTGGCTGTAATGTGGAGATCAATGTGACGGTCAATACTCCGCCGGTAATTACATGTCCGGGGACTCAGACAATTACGCTTGATTCGCCGGGCGAGTGGTGCTACCCGCTGGATATCACCGGTGCTGATGTCGTTGGCATAACCGGTGATGCCACTCTGGTTGATGGACAGGCCTGTTTTGCTGTTGCAACCGATGGGTCTTACTCGGCCACTGTTGCTGCGTCCAATAGCTGCGGTGGGGTCACCTGCATACTCAACGTTGACTTTATAATTGAGAAAAATCTTGAAGTTACGCCGACCGATCTGGCCTTCTCCGGGATGGTTGGTGGTACGTCTACTGAGATGCACCCGCTGTCGATTACCGAAGCCGATGGTTTTGCAATTGGTTTTGACATCTATGCCTACAATAGTTGGATTCTTCTGTCAGGCGCCAGCGGTACAACGGCGCAGGATATCGACGTGAGCGTTGATCTCAGCAGTTTCACAGAAGCTGGTGTCTATAATAGCCTTATCACGATATCTTCGATTGATGCGGTCAATACACTGGCCGTTCCGGTTACGCTTACTCTGTCGGCTGTACCGACCGCCAAAATGCAGTTGGTCCACAACTCGGCTGATCCGGCTGTGGAGCTGGTTGATGTCTGGGTTAATGGCGAGAAGATGCTGACCGATTTCGCTTTCCGTTCGGCCACGCCGTTTATGGATATTCCGTCTGATATGGAACTGCTCTTCCAGTTCGCACCGGCCCCGAGTTCTTCGGTCGGCGAAGCGGTAGCGCAGTTTACTTTTGTAGCGCCCGGTCTTACCACCGATGCTTCATATATAGGGATGTTGGGTGGTCTGGTTGAGCCTTCGGCGTTCGCACCGAATCCCGATGGCCGCCTGACTGACTTTGTTATCTTTACGAAAGAAGCCGCCAAGATGACCGGTGACGGTTCCGGCGCCTTTGATTTCTTCATCCAGCACGGTCTGACCGACGGTGTTCAGTATGATATGACTATTCAGGGAGAAGGCAGTCCTCTGGTCACCAATCTGGCTTATGGTGATATGACGGCTTATACCAGTCGGGCAGCTGAGGGTTACATCCTGCTGGAACTCAATTCATCCACAGAACCTTCTGAGATACCGCTGCGCTTTGAATTCTACCTCACTGGTCTTGGTGGACGTGCGGGAGTTCTTTTTGCCTCCGGATTTGAAGAGCCTGCCAACAATGGCGACGGCCCCTCGCTGGGTCTCTACGTTGCTTTGGATGATGGTACCGTGTTCAACCTTCCAGAAATCGCACCGCTGTTTGTCGAAACCTCCCCCGATACACTCTACTTTGTGACGGTCGAGGGTGAGCCGGTGGCCGATCCCAAACCGTTCGGTATTGTTGAAGCTGGCGGCGGTAATATTCCGTACACGCTCGCAGTTCCTTTCGAGATTGACTGGCTCTACCTTGAGAAGGGTAGCGGCGTGACGCCCGATAACGTTCTGGCCGGTCCAAATACGGTCGCGATGGACCCGGGTGATTACTACGCCCCGATCTATGTCGATGCTGTCGATGCTGACAATAGTGATTCAGTCATCATCGCTTATACAATTACTGCTCTTGAGTTCAGCGAAGTTGACTTCATCTCGACCCTGCCGCCAGTTGCGGCGCATCGTGGTCAGACCGAGATCGCTGTTCCGGTAACGATAACAAACGCCTGTGACCTCTTTGGTCTCATCGCTGCGGTTGGTTGGAGTTCGGAGTATCTCGTACTCGATTCCGTATCGCAGGAAAGCTCTGAGCTGACCGGTCTCTGGGGCGGCTTCACTGTTGAAATCGCTGGAATGCTGGTCAGTGTCGAAGCCGGCACCAATGTTGGTATAGCGGCCGGTACTTATAACCTTATGACGCTGTACTTCACGGTTGCCGAGGATGCACCATATGAATTCTATCCGGTGACTATTGTGGAACCGTTACCCAGGTTTACGCTCGATTGCCCGGACCTTCCCGCTTCAGTCGTCATTCCGACGCTTGACGCCGAAGACGGTGGCATTGGCGTTGGTCCGATTATCTGGGACCTTTGTGGTTATGTTGTCGAGCCGGGTTCACCGACTGTTCCGATCGAAGGCGCTACCGTCGAGGTCTGGGATGTCTTCCCGACCGGATTGATTATCGAGATCCTGACTACCGATGCAACCGGTCTCTTTGAATGCCTGGCGCTTGATCTGGATCAGGTCGATATCTGGGTTCACAAAGATGGCTACTATCCCAAGCTGACACCGGGTGTAGTGATGGGCGACGATCCGACGATCGTTCTGGAACCGTGGGTTCCGATGGACCTCTCTACCGAATGTGTTTACTTCTATTGTGACGGCAATACCTTCATGGGTGCTCCGATGCCGGTTGGATCGGTCATCGACGCTTACACCCCCAATGGTGTTCACTGTGGTACCAAGTATGTCACCACCGAAGGCCGCTATGAATTCATGGCAGTCCATCGTGATGACGAAACGGTTGCAGACACGACTGGTGCCTATCCCGGCGAGGCCATATCGTTCTACATCAACGGCATGAAGGCTCTCACCACTGGTAACACCGAGTGGACCGTCGATCAGGACATCATTGAAGTCTGTCTCGACGCCGGCCTTCTGGTTACTCATACCTGTGACCTCGCTGTAGGCTGGAACCTTGTTAGCTGGCCGGTGGATAACCCATCAGACTTCATCAAGGACGCTCTGGCAGAATCAATGGCTGACATTGATCAGGTTTCCGGCTTTGAACAAGGCGGCCTGACTTATGTTTCCGATCCGTCGCTGGAGATGTTCTCTACTCTCTGGTATGTCGATCATCTCAGCGGCTACTGGATCAAGGCCAACAAGCCAATGACCCTGACGATTGAGGGTACCGAGGTGGCTGCTATTACGGCGATCCCGCTGACAGCCGGTTGGAACCTGGTTTCGTATCTGGCTGAGGATGTTCTTGCTCCCGAAGTGGCGCTGGCCGACCTGATTGCCGATGACAACTTGATTGTTGCGAAAGGATATGGCGAGACATATATGCCGGGTGCCGGTTCCAATAACACTATGTACGAGATGGCTCGTTGTCTGGGCTACTGGCTGAAGGTGAACCATGTCGCTGATCTGGTTTACCCTGGTGCTCCGGGTATGCCCGCGGCTCCTCGCGTTGACCACAATCGTATCGCCGCCAAAGGCGT
Organism: bacterium; assembly: GCA_030640905.1. Lineage (GTDB taxonomy): Bacteria > Zixibacteria > MSB-5A5 > GN15 > FEB-12 > DAOUUR01. The sequence continues at coordinate 4,591 of DAOWIM010000283.1, read as the reverse complement.
GCCGACCGATTTGAACACCACAGCGCTCTGGGTGAACGTTTACTCCCGAGACCTTATGCTTGACGGTAATCCGGTTGTAGCCGGTACGATGGTTGAAGCCTACAACAGCGACGGTGTCAAGGTCGGTGGGTTCACGATCAGAGAAACCGGTAAGTTCGGATTCATGTCGGTTTATGGAGACGATCGCGGCACTGGCGAAGCTGGTGTTGGTTTTGGCGAAGAGTTTACCCTGAGAGTGGCTGGTGTCCAGACCGAAGAGAGCTTCACCTGGACACAGAATGGCGATCTGGTTGAAATCTCCAACCTGACCTCCAAGGCCGGTACTGGTTCGACTCTGCCGTCCGACTACAGCCTCTACCAGAACTACCCCAACCCGTTTAACCCGAGCACGACCCTCTCGTTCCATCTCGCTACCAGCGGCAAGGCTACTATTGAGGTCTTCAATGTTCTGGGTAAGCGAGTGGCTGTACCATTTGACGGTGTAGCGCAGGCTGGAACAACCGATGTTGTCTGGGACGGCCGTAATTCAGAGGGTGAAGTAGTTTCTTCGGGAATTTACTTTTATCGTTTGACTGCTGATAGTTATACTGAAACAAGGAAGATGACTCTCCTGAAATAGGAAGTCATTCGATAGATCAGTTTTGACGAAAATGTCCGGTCGGTCGGTGGACCGATCGACCGGCACAAGAAACGGTGAAGAGGTGAAACTTATCTTGGCAAAAACAGTTTGTGTTTTCGCGCTGATTTTATTCAGTGCCGTAACCGCCAGTACTCAACAGCTTCCCAATGAATATACTGAGTACTTTGATTCGACCTCGACCTTCAATGGGGCGCCGATACTGGCTGGCTCAATTGTGGACGCTTTTTCGGAGGACGGGGCCCTTTGTGGATCTTTCACGGTCTTCGATCCAGGGCACTATGGTTTCATGCCTGTCTATGGCGATGATCCTGGTATTCCGTACGATGGCGCCGCATCGGGCGATTCAATTTCCTTTGAGATCAACGGTCGTCCGGCAACGATTGTCTCAGGTGATCCTACCTGGGACGGGAATCCGGCTGCGGAACCGAAACAGGTGAAGCTTGATGTTCCGGCGCTGGAGGTTACGGTTTCTATTGAAGCGGTCGAGTTTCCGTCCGATACGGCTGTCCAGCCGGGTGAGGTTCATAAAGTATGGGTCAAGGTTCGCAACAATGGTAACGGACTTGACTTCTATGGTCTGACCGTATCTAATAGTCAACCTGATTTCGGAGAAGTCATCCCGAGCACGGTTGTCTATGCCGACTCCGGCGCGGTGGCGTCACTGTGGTTCTATATCGAGGTGCCGTCTTTTACCACGATTCCGGATGATACGGTCAGCACGGTCAGTTTTTCGGTCTTCTCAAAACTTGACCCGACCAAGTCAGTCGCCGGGACCTTTGATGTCGCCATGTATGTCGAAGGCGGGCTTGATGCTACCGATGGTTCGGGTGGGTTACTTCCCGACCGGTTTGCGGTCGATCAGAATTACCCGAATCCGTTCAACCCGTCCACCAGTATCTCGTTCAATTTGCCAACAGCTTCCAGTGTGACCTTTGAGGTTTTCGATATTCTGGGTCGCTCAGTTGATCTCCGCGATCTGGGTTTCCGCTCAAGCGGTCAGCATGTTGTCGAGTACGATGCTTCGGCTCTCGCCAGCGGTGTTTATTTCTACCGCATCCAGACGGAGTATGCCGCCGAGGCAAAGAAAATGATTCTTCTGAAATAGAGTTTGTGCCAAATTGGTAACGAAGCCCCGATTATATGGTCGGGGCTTTTTTTGTTGTGTCGATTTCGGTTTTGCGCAATATTGCCCTTGATGATTTTGAAGTATCCAGCAATGCCGATACGCTTTAGGATATTATAGTGTCGCTTAAATTTCGCACCTTCGGTAAGACAGATGTCGGGTTGGTTCGGTCCGGCAATGAAGACTATCTTCACATCGATGAAAAGAATGGTGTCGTCGGTGTGTGTGACGGTATGGGTGGGCATCAGGCCGGCGAAGTTGCCTCTATGTCGGCCTCGCAGACTCTTCAAGGTATTTTCGACCACTTCCAGAAAGAAATCAGGGACGATCCGCGACTCGGTTTCCAACAGAATGTCCCAATATCTGGCGATATCCTGCTGAGGGCCGTCCGGCTGGCCAATCGAGAAATATATAACAGAGCAGCGCTCGATCCGGCTCTATCGGGGATGGGGACAACAATCGTGGCGCTCTCTCTGGAAAAGGACATCGTCTCGGTGGCGCATGTCGGCGACTCCCGTGCCTACAAGATAGTAGATGGTCGGGTGGAAGCGCTAACCGAGGATCATTCGTGGATTGCTGAGATTCAACGTTCGCAGACCGTTACCTCCGATGAAGCAGCTTCGATGGTCGGCAAAAACGTCATTACACGTGCGCTCGGAGTGCGCGATACTGTGGAGGTTGACTTCCGGGCGTTCAAGATCAAACCGGGAGACCGGTTTATGCTTTGCTCCGATGGTCTCTGTGGGTTTGCCGATGATGACGAGATTTCCGAGGTCGTTTACAAGTGCGGTGATGACAATCAGCAGGTAGTTGACAATCTCGTTCAAATGGCCAATGATCGCGGTGGGGCCGACAATGTAACGATTGCGGTGGTAGAGGTTGACGAGGTGGAAGAGTCGGCCTATTGGGACGTTGAGGTTTTTACACTACCGGCGGAGACATCGGTCGAACTCCAGGCCGAAGATGACTGGCTGGAAAAGATCAGAACCCATTCGCCAGAGAAGGAGGATGAGGCCGCCGAAGATAAAGATTCCGGCGGTCGATCATCGCTGATCTGGATTTTTGTCATTTTCGTTATCGTGGCTATTGTTGTAATCTACTATTCCACCAAGTAGCGGCTTCCTTTACTTCTTGCAATTCCCATCAGGCGATCTAACTTACACTCGTGGGACCAACTGCTGACATGTCACAGATGCGATTTCGGCTCCGGTGGGCCTTGACGATTTTCCTGATTGCCCTGGTTCTCCGGTGTGTTTTTCTGCTTGAGTTTCAGTCGGTGCCTTTGGCTCAGACTCCGACTATGGACATGGAATACCATCACCAGTGGGCTACAGCGATTGCCGAGGGGCGGGAATTTATCGACGGTGCCTTTTTTCGAGCGCCACTCTATCCGACTTTTCTGGGAGTTGTCTATGCCGTTTTCGGGGATAGCTTCTGGACCGTGCGAATTATCCAGGCCTTGATGGGCAGCCTGACCGCAGCGTTGGTTTTCCTGATCGGGCTGCGGATATTCGGCAGGAAAGAAGGAATTATCGCCGGTTTGATTGTTGCCGCCAGCGCCACCCTGATTTTCTACGACGGTCAACTTCTGGCGCCATCGCTGGCTATCCTGCTCAATACTATTGCTATCTATTTTCTCCTCCGAGCATACGACTCAAACCATGCCGCTGATTTTGCCGTCGCAGGTTTGGCCCTCGGGCTTTCGATGATTGTGCGCCCGCCCGTGGTTCTCTTTGCTGTTGTCATCGGTTTGTGGATTATCTACAGATGGAGACAATCCCGAACCACTTCGCACTGGAAGCCACTTGTGGCCTTTGTCTGTGCTGTTATCATCCCGATTATTCCGGTGACTGTTCACAACTACGTCGAATCGGGAGAGTTTGTTCTGATCGGTACTTATTCGGGGATGAACGCTTACATTGGCAATAATCTTCAATCGGATGGTATCTCGGCGAAGATTCCGGGAGCGCGAAACGACTGGTGGGGCATGATGGAAGATGCGCGCTTGATCGCCGAGAACGATGTGGGCCACAGTTTATCCGATGCCGGACTCTCCAACTACTGGCTGGGGCGGACAGTTGATGAGACTGTTTCCAATCCGGGACATTTTCTCAAACATCTGGGGCGAAAACTCCTCATACTGATTCAAGGCATTGAGCTTTCCAACAACTTTGATCTCTACTACTTCGCTCATCAGAGCAAGCTTTTGAAAATCCTGATGTGGCCGAAAGGCTTATTTTTCCCCTGGGGTATCCTTTTCCCTCTGGCTGTTGTCGGCATGGTGGCAGCGATGCGATGGCGAGGTGGTGTTCAGATTCCAGGGTTGTTTCTGTTGGCCTCTATTCCGGCGATTGTCTTGTTCTTTGTAACTTCGCGCTACCGGCAACCGCTGATTCCGGAGCTGGCTCTTTTTGCTTCATTTGCGGTAACACACCTGATTGCGATGGTGAGATCAAAGCCCTGGAGGAAGTACGTTTCGTATATCGTATTGTTTGTGCTGATGGTAATTGTTGCGAATCTTGATATTTTCGGTCATGCCGTTGACTCCAAAGCGCAGGGACATTTTACGATGGCTTCGCTGCATACCAGAGCGGGCAACAGTTCCGAGGCTGAGAAGTTCTACCGGCTGTCGATTGGTTCCGATCCAACATTTGCCCAGGCATATAACGATCTGGCCCAGCATTTGTCTGCTCACGGTGATTACGAGCAGGCAACCAAAACGATGGAGAAAGCGGTGAAGCTGGAGCCGGACAATTTTGTCATGCAGTACAATCTCGGCGCCATGAGACTCCAAAATGGTGACCCCGCCTCGGCAATCGAGCCGCTTG